>DATEMI010000599.1:0-8793 GCA_035275665.1 Terriglobales bacterium
AAATGTCGCGAGCGAAGAAGCGACCACGAATGTCGAAATGCGATGGCTGGCTCTAAACACTTGCAAAATAGAACCCCATCGTTTCATGCGTCCTCCGGACATCTTGGGAATCGGCCCACGCTGGAAGACTCACGCAGCGCAAGCAGTTGAAAATCGGCGAAAAAACAGCCATCGAGCAATAGATGTTGTGAATTCGCGCTGGGTTCTTCTCGCCAAATTGCGCCGTCGTGGGCCGCGATCTCGCGACGAGACCGGCTAACGTCCGGTTGGATTCCATCTAGCCAGCGCGGGATTCACAAAAGTAAGTAAAAACTTACTTCGGACGATACCAGATGTCGATCAGATCCAAAGATTCCTGCGGTAATTGTAGAGCCTGGATGGTTATCGAAACGTGTTGAGTCGCTCATCGAGTCGATAAGACTCCGTTAGAAACAGGCGGGAAGCACATAGTCACAATTCGTGACAAATATTCCCTGCTCGTTTCGCTGTTCGCCTCGAGCGCATCTTCGGAAAATGCTTGCAAGTAACCTGAATTCAACTTACTGGCGGGGAATTCCCTAGAATCCCTGCTTAGTTCCCTGGTCGTCGGGCAAATTCGTGGTTTTTGGGCAGAATTCGAGGATTTTGTGTCCTCGATTTTCGAATTCGCTGAAAAATTCCTGGTTCAGGTAAATGGCGCCTGCCAGCGGGGGCAGCTTACAGCGCCCGCTCGTAACTTCGTTCGCCGAGGCCTTCCGGTCTGGGTTGGGCTCTCATCGATTGCGCGTGTGACGCTTCGACTTTCGAACTCCCAGCAGGAATTTGTAAAGGCAGCCGGTAGTCCCGAGCAGATGAGTGCCCGGCGCGCATCCAGCCTACGCGGGTGAGCAGGGAGCCAGCCAGGCTCGCGGCTGACGCTGCGCGCACCAGGTTCTTCGATCGCGAGTCCTTGGTGAAGATTGCCGCAAGCCGCAGCGCGAGGGGAAGGGGTCCGGAGAGGACGCCGCCCAAGCGAGTGATTGCTCCGCTGAGTCCTTTCTTGATTGCCTCGCTGGCTGGCTTCTTCTCGATTTCAATCTTCATGCCTTCCAGCGTCTCGCCTGCCGAAGCTGCGATTCCGAGAATGTTGAGGGCGCGACTTTCCTCATGTCCCATGAGCTGGATTGCAGATACTCCCGCTGCGAGCCCCGAAAGCGCGAAGTGAGTCGGCAGCGTGTCGATGTTCTCGTTCCAAACCGGGATTGCAGTCGCTCCGATCAATACGCCGGTGTAGGTCGCCATTCCTAATCCGGTGAGAGCTGCGAACAGACCGGCAGTACCTTCGATGATCTTGAGCATCGTTCCCGAGCCGTTGCGGCGAGCCGAGTTAACAATCTTCGCGGCAGTGACGCTTGGTCCAAAAAGGCTGACGATGTACACGCCGACCGACATCGGGCTTTGCACTTTGAACACCCGGAGCATGTTCAGGAAGCGCGAGGGCACCCCCAAATCAGAAACCAGAAGCGCGGGAGAAAGAATCGCGCCGATAGCAGCAACGGTTCGCGCATCATTTACGACCTCTGTTTCAGCTCCGATCATCTGCGCGAACTCGGCGATTACGGCAGCTGCTCCAGCCGCTCCGCCGACGAAAAAGTAAACGGGAATTTCCCAGCTCCACTGCGGCTCCTTGAGCATGGGAATGCCGTAGTAGCCAGTTTCCACGCTGGCGATCGGAATGGGAGAACCGGCAGGACGCGCGCCGATTGCTTCAACGTGCCCTGTGCGCGCAGCCTCGAGGCGAATGGCTTCGAGACGGCGCTCGCGGCTTTGGAATGAAACATCAGGATCGGTGACTTGCAGACGAGACGGAAGTGCCGAGTCGGTCATTGCCTGCCTCCGAGGAACGCGAGCAGCGTTCCCACTGCAAGCACTCCGGCACCGATCGCAGCCGATTTCCAGCCGCGCTCGGCGTAGATCGTGGGAATCTCCGGCTGCGGCGGCAGATTGTATTGTCGTGGATCGCCGCGTGTGATGAAGAACGCGTGGATGCCGCCTACGCTCGTGTCCGTAGGATCGTAGAGCGTCGCATCTTCCATTCCTTCTTCATGCAGCCTCTCAAGACGCCGTGTGGCTTCCGCTCGCAGATCATCCAGCTTGCCAAACGTGATCGACTCGGTCGGACACGCGTGCGCACACGCAGGAGTCAGTCCGACTTTTTGACGGTCGTAGCAGAAGGTGCATTTGAACGCCCGTCCGTCTTCTTTGTTGCGTTGAACCACTCCGAAGGGGCACGCAACTACGCAGTAGGAACACCCATTGCAGATGTCGGGCTGAACGTACACGCCGCCGAATTCCGTGCGTACGATCGAACCTGTCGGACACGCTTGAAGGCATCCAGCGTTTTCGCAGTGCTTGCAGACATCGGAAGAGAAAGTCCACGAAGCGAGATCAGGACTGTTTCCGCCGTGCCCGATCTCCGGAGGATGCTCAACGAACTTCACGTGTCGCCAAGTCGAGTGGCCGACTGCGCCGGTGTTGTCGTAAGAGAAGCCAGTCCAATTCAGGCCATCTGCGCCCAGATCGTTCCATTCCTTGCAGGCCACTTCGCAGGCTTTGCAACCGATGCAGAGTGTTGAGTCGGTGAGGAATGCAGTGGTCGCGCTCATGCTGCCTCCTTCATCTTGGCGTGCAACGCGTCGAGCGCCGCCTTGCCGCGCGGACGCCGCCCCGGACAAATGTCGCAGATCAGCGCCTTGGTTTCCATGATGCGTACGTTCGGCTCTTCTGAAATCGCCAGCAAGTCGTTGACAGTGTCGCCAACGGCAATGCCGCGGCGGCCCCAGTGGTAGGGAAGTCCGACCTGATGTACGCGCCGTCCTTCGACCAGGAACGGCCTCATGCGGGGCGTGACCAGCACGCGCGCCTCGATAATGCCGCGAGGACTCATGATGGTGGCGTATCCGCCATGCTCGATGCCAAGCTCTTGTGCCATTTCGGGAGAGATTTCGCAGAAGAGCTCCGGCTGGAGCTCAGCAAGATGAGAGAGCGTGCGGCTCATACCGCCTGCGGTGTGATGCTCGGTCAAGCGATAAGTCGTGAGCACATGCGGGAAGCGCTTATCGTACGGAAACCCGTACGGATTATCGGGACGTTCTTTCTTTCTGGCGGGTGGATTGTGAGGACGATCTGGATAGAGTTCGTTCTTGACTACGGGCTCCAGCGGTTCGTAGTGCGTCGGCAGCGGACCGTCTTTTAGCCCGCTCGATACCCACAGCCATCCGACGCCATCAGGATGCATGATGAACGGCTTGTCACCAGCGATTGCTTTCATCCCATCGGCTCCAGCTTCGGGCCGATAATCCGGAGCAACGTCTTTCTTAAAGTCGGGAACATCTTCGCCAGTCCATTGGCGTTTGTTCTCATCCCACCACACCAGCTTCTTGCGCTCGCTCCAAGGTTTGCCGTCCGGACGTGCCGAAGCGCGGTTGTAGAGAATGCGACGGTCCGATGGCCACGAGAATCCCCAGCCGTGGCCAAGGTAGTCGTGCGGCTTGCGCATGTTGGAAATGTTGTGTCCCGGTTTGGGATGAACTCCGGAGTAGATCCAGCAGCCACAGGCAGTGCTGCCGTCGTCCTGCAGTTCGGTGTACTCGCGGACTAGTTCCCCGGTATCGGTGCGATAGCCGTTGATTTCGCAAACAACGGCATCGACCTTCGGCTCGCGAATCGGCCCCTCGGTGGGATAGTCCCACGTGAGCGCGGTCAGACCCGCATCGCGTTTTAGATCCGAACCTTTGGCTTTTTCCTTCATGCGGCGGCCAAGGTGGTACATGAACCAGGTCTCGCTGCGGCAATCGCCAGGAGGCTCAATGGCTTTCTCGTGGAATTGCAGCAGACGCTGCGTATTGGTGAAGCTCCCTTCCTTCTCTACGTGCGATGCGGCAGGAAGAAAGAAGATTTCCGTGGCGATGTCCTGGGTCTTCAGCTCGCCGCGCTCGATTTCCTGCGAGTCGTACCAGAACGAAGCAGTTTCCGTTTCGACAAAATCGCGTACCACCAGCCACTTCAACTTGCTCAGCGCGGTGCGCTGCAGCCGTCCATTGGCGGCTCCGACCGCCGGATTCTGGCCCATGACAAAGAGACCCTCCATCTTGCCGTCCTGCATGTCGAGCCAGTAGCCGGACTCGGAGTGATCGCCTGTGACTCGCGGCAGCCAACCGAAACCAAACTCGTTGTCTTTGGTTGCTGCTTTGCCGTACCAGGCCTTCAGGAAGCTGACGATGTACTTCTCGAAATTGCTCCACCATCCAGCTTTGCTCCGATGCCGCTTGATGTACTGATCGAGGCTGTGCGCATCGCTTTCCCAAAACGGCATTGGAAGATAGCCGGGCAGAATATCGTAGAGAGTGGGAATGTCGGTCGAGCCTTGAATGCTGGCATGGCCACGGAGGGCGAGAATCCCACCGCCGGGACGGCCAATGTTTCCGAGCAGAAGCTGAAGAATGGCAGCCGTGCGGATGATCTGAACGCCGTTCGAGTGCTGCGTCCAACCGACGGCGTAGCAGATTGCTGCTGTCTTGTCTGGCCCGGAGGCATTCGTGAGTACGTGCGCAACTTTGAGGAACTGCTCCTTGGGCACGCCACACGCGCGCTCCACAAATTCGGGCGTGTATCGCGCGAAGTGCCGCTTGAGCACGTTGAAGACGCACATTGGGTGCTTCAGGCTGGGATCGGTCTCGTGTTTCGTCAGGTCCCCGGCTTCGCCGCCGCGATCCTTTCCGTGACCTCCGCCGGCGCTGGCGTGCCCGGGCTTAACGGCGTCACTGTGCTCCGGTTCGCCTTTGTACAGCCATGTTTCCGGCGAGTACTTCTTCTCTTTTTCATCCCAACCGGAGAACACACCCCCAAGATCATCGGGCAGTTTCACGTCATCACGCAGGATTGTTGCCGCGTTCGTATAGTGAACAACGTACTCGCGGAACTCTTTCCCGTGCTCCAGCACGTAATGAATGAGCCCGCCGAGGAAAGCGATGTCGCTCCCCGAGCGCATTGGCATCCAGATATCGGACATTGCCGAAGTTCGCGTGAATCGAGGATCAACGTGAATAATCTTTGCGCCGCGTTTACGTGCCTCGATCACCCACTGGAAGCCGACCGGATGGTTCTCGGCCATTGACGATCCCATGATGAGGATGGCGTCAGAATTAGCAAGGTCCTGCTGAGCTGTGGTGGCGCCGCCGCGTCCGAATGAGGTTCCCAAACTGGGAACCGTAGAGCTGTGTCATATACGGGCCTGGTTGCTGATGCACACCATTCCCAGCCCGCCACTGAACAGCTTTTTGATGAGGTAATTTTCTTCGTTGTCGAGAGTAGCGCCACCCAGGTGCCCGATGGCTTTCGTCTGCATCACTGGATGGCCATCTTTCTCTTCTTCAAATGTATCCTCACGCGATTTCCAGAGCCGGTCGGCAATCATGTCCATCGCCTGCTCCAAATCGAGCGACTCCCATTCACGTGAGTATGGTCGGCGATATTTGACTTTAGTTTCACGCGTCGGGCTGGTGATCAGCTCAAAGCTGTCGGCGCCTTTGGGACAGAGATGCCCGCGCGAAATCGGCGACTCGGGATCGCCCTCAATACTGATCAACTTGCCGTCTTTATGAAACGCAAGCTGCCCGCAGCCAACGCCGCAATAAGGACAAACGGATCGCGCCACCTGCGCGCCATCGAATTTCGGCTTCAGATTGCGCGTGCGCTCACTCATCGCCTCCGCGCCAGTGCCATCGGCGCCAGTCTTGATTTGCTGCACGAGAGGCCAATTTGAGAGCAGATCCTTGAGCATGAGACAGTCCTCCACCAGCAACTATGATGAGAGGATTGCCGCCGGACGCGGGTTGTTCTCAGAGACTACGCCGGTCTGTTGTATGTGTATGAGATCGCCGACGTGCGGCGACTTGCGTCAATTTTGGCCAGGAAACAACAACGGGAAGAATTGGCCATCTACCTTGTGTCCTCGCGGGATTACAGGAACTCCCGTCAGCAGTGGCTCATTTGTGGCGGAGCAAACGCCATCGCGCATTACGTTGATCACCGTCGCGCGACGTGAGCGGCTGGAGCGGTTGGCGAGCGATCCGTGCACCAGGCGCGGATGATGGAAGGACGCTTCGCCTTTCTTCAGCTCCACGGCAACTGGATTCCTGAACTGCTGCTTTTGTTCTTCAGTCAAGACAGCCTCAATCGCGTTCATGTCGCCTGCGAGTCCCGTAATGGGAAGATCGGGCCAGCGGTGGCTGCCGGGAATGTATTGCAGGCAGCCGTTTTCGCGTGTGGAATCGTCAAGTCCAATCCAGCAGGTGAGGTGGGCGAGAGGTTGGGTGCGTGTCCAGTAGGAGTAGTCCTGATGCCAGGCTACGACTCCGCCATGGTGGGCCGGCTTGCAAAAGAGCTGATCGTGCCAGAAGCGCACCGGTCCTTCCAGCAACTGCGATGCGGGAATGGTGAATGCCGGACTCCACAGCAGATCGTGAAATCCCGGCGTAATTCGCCATGCTCCCAGTGCGTGGAATAGAACCGTGTTCGGATCACCAGACTCGTTCGAGTGGTACTCGTAAAAAAGCTCGTGGCCTGGATGCGAGGAGTCCGCCAATACCGCCAACTCTTGCCGCAGAGTTTCGACCTGCTTATCGTCGAGAATGCGGATGCCACTCAGGTATCCGTGTTCCTGGAAGACTGTTATTTGTTCGCCACTCAAGCGATAAGGGGTAGCTTGGCGACCGGTGTGATCGAGAAAGTTGCTGACTGGCTTGTGCGCGAGTGAGAGGTCCCGGATCATCACAGCGAAGTGTACTGCAGATCGAGAACAGAACCGGCGGCGGGAGCCGGTGGGCCGGAGAAGGCCGAATGGCCAGCTCCGGAGCGACGAGCGCGATCTCGAACAAACACCGCAGCCACAAAACACGCGGCTGCCCCGCCGCTAGCGGCGGCGGTTCTGATCGAGGCTCAGTCCTCACGCACGGTCGTCATCTCTTGCGGTGGATCGCCACCCGCGTATGCCTGCGCGATGATCAACCGCCGAGCCTCACCCCGAATACGCGGCAGGCGCGAGCCGAACCAGATTGAACCAAGAACGGAGCAGAAGCCGCCGAGCGCTACTGTAAGCGATGCGCCAATGCGGTTTGAGAGTGCTCCTGCAAGCAATGCACCCAATGGGGCCATGCCCATCATCATCATGGAATAAACCGACATTACCCGCCCGCGGAGCCGGTCGGGCACCATCGACTGAATCAGCGTGTTCGTCGACGCCATCTGCACCATCATGAACATTCCAACCGGGATCAGCAGTGCTGCCGAAACCCAGAACATTCTTGAATAGGCGAACATCGCCAGGAACACGCCAAAGCAAGCCGACGATGCCATTACCCAGGTTCCCAACCCTTTGAGTCCAGATTTGGCGGCGAGTGCCAGCGCTCCAGTCAACGCTCCGGCGCCGCTGAATCCCATCAGAATGCCAAGCCCTCGCGCGCCACTGTGCAGAATGCGATCGGCGAAGATTGGCATGAGCACGGCGTAAGGCATTCCTACAAGGCTCACAACCCCAACCAGAAGCAGCAGAGAATAAATAGGCTTCGTGCTAAACACCCACTGAAAGCCTTCTTTGATTGCCGTCAAGGCCGATGCGTGATGGGAGAGCTCGCGCGGAGTGACCTTCATCATCAGCAATCCGGTGATCACGGCGATGTAGCTCAAAGAATTACTCAGGAAACACCAGCCTTCGCCAATGCTGGCTACGAGAATGCCGGCGATTGCAGGACCGATGATGCGCGCTCCGTTGAACATTGATGAATTCAAGGCGATGGCGTTCATCAGATCGTCCTTGCCGACCATCTCCACGATGAACGCCTGGCGCGCGGGAATATCGAAGGCGTTTACAAAACCGAGCAGGGAAGCAAGGACAAAGATCTGCCACACCCGGACGACTTTAGAAAGCGTGAGCATTGCGAGCGTGAAGGCCAGCAGCATCGAGACGGTCTGTGTCGCAATCACAATGCGATGGCGATTGCGTCGATCCACCGTAGCTCCAGCCACAGGAGAAAGCAGGAAGATAGGAACCTGGGCGCAGAATGCCACAGTGCCGAGCAGCAGGGAAGAACCGGTAAGCCGGTAGACGAGCCACGACTCCGCAACACTCTGCATCCAGGTGCCGATCAAGGAGATAAGCTGTCCGGCGAAAAAGAGCTGGAAGTTGCGATGTCGCAGCGATCGGAACGCGCCGGCCAATCTGGACTGTGGCAGGGGCGTGCTCAGCGTGGCCATGCGTTGGTTAGGATGCAATCCTGATTGTTGCATCTGGAATTTCTGTCGTCAGCAAGATTGCCCCGCCTCCGTTACTCTCATGATACTGACGGTCGTCGATCTGTCATGTCGAAGCGTAGAGCCGCCGGTCGCGGAACTCCCAAATGAACTCGCCAATCAATGCTGTGGTTTTAAAGACTAGCCGTCTGATACTGCGGCCACTGTGCCGAGACGATGTTCCTGAACTCCTGCCGCTCATTGGCGCTCGCGAAGTAGCCGCCACGACGCTGCGGATTCCTCATCCCTACACGCAAGAAGACGCGCTCCAGTTTCTCGAATACAGCGATGCGGTCTGGCAGAAGAGGGAAGGCGCACGTTTCGGGATTTTTCTGCAAAAAGGTGAGCGACTGTGCGGCGGCATCGGTCTTGCCGCTCACCTTGAACACAAGCGCGCCGGCCTTGGCTATTGGATCGGTGTCCCGTTCTGGGGAAACGGATACTGCACAGAAGCGGCACACGAGGTATTGCGTTTCGGGTTCGAGA
>DATEMI010000600.1:0-5416 GCA_035275665.1 Terriglobales bacterium
GTGTGCTTGATGGAGTCTCGGAAATGATGCGCGCTGAGGGACTGAAACATACGCCGTTTGCTGTTCTGTCGCGCGGGGTGTGTGCCACTTTGGGAAAGTCCCTGGTGCTGAACCTGCCCGGCAGCCCCGCTGGAGCCGAGCAGTCACTGAAACCCGTGTTGTCACTCGTAGCGCACGCTCTCGATCTCCTCGCAGGAAAAACCGAGCACTCCGTGGCTCAGTAAACGACTGGACCACCCCGCTGGCAAGTCCGGTGGTTCGCTCCAATACCGCTTACAATAAAACTTCCCGTCCCCTTTGAACACGATCAAGCACATCCTCTCCCGCTATACACATTTCATCTGGTCGGTGCTGCAACCGCTCGGACCGTGGGGCATTTTCGCGGTAGCGATCCTAGATTCCGCAGCTTTCGGTATCCCTCTGGATCCAGTGGTTGCCGGCTATGTCTACGCTCATCCTCTGAAAATCTGGCTGTACGTCTTCATGGCATCTGCGGGATCGGCAGCGGGCAGCCTCATACCATATGGCATCGCCAGAGCAGGCGGCGAGCTGCTGCTGCTCAAACGCATCGACCGAAAGAGTTTCGAGCGGATGCGCGATCGCTTCGAGAATCAAGAATTCTTCGCAATGATGATTCCAGCGATGCTCCCGCCACCTACGCCGTTCAAGTTGTTCCTGCTGGCGGCTGGCGTATTCGAAATGCGTCCGTATCTTTTCATCTTGGCGATTTTTGTTGGACGCGTAATTAGATTTTTGATCCTAGGATTTCTGGTGGTGAAGTTCGGTCCCGGAATCGTAAGCCTGGTTTCAGCGGTCATGGCAAAGCATCTCGCCTGGGTCTTTGTGTGCCTTGCTGTGCTGCTTGCGCTTATCTTGTCGCACATGCAATTCCGCAAATCGCGGGCGAGCAGGAAAGAAGAGCCGCCGGAAGCGGCGTGAGTAGATGTATATTGGGCTCAACCTTTCACGTACATGCGATTATTACAACCGTTGCTGCGATCCCTCGTCACCGCATCAGTATTGGCGCTCTCTTGTTTGACGCTCGGCTGTACGCCGAAAATTCCTAATCAAATTACCTCGCAGGAAATGGATCTGTACCGCGATTGGCTGAAACAGCACTTCGCCAACAAAGCTCCAGACCATCTATATCTCGACGACCAGACATTCGTCTTCGATCCGCTGCGCGAGCAGAGCTGCGGCAAGAACTTACACAAGAACGATGGCGTTTCGAACTCGTTGACGCGTGAACTGCACAACCTCGGCAATGCCGATTACGAGATTGATGTTTCACCTGAGTCCATGAAGCTTCCGTGGCCCTATCAGGTTCTCAACGTCAGGCATTTGCCGAGTTCTGCACAGGAAGCCCATGTGATCTCGTTTTCGCGGGTGGCCTTTGACCGAGCCGGAACAGAAGCATTGTTCGCCGTCAATGATCTATGCGGCCCGCAGTGTGGCGCGGGCCGAGCAGTCTCGGCAAAAAAAGAGAACAGCGCGTGGAGGTTCAAGGATTCCATTTCGTGTTCCTGGAAATACTAAGCATATTTTCTAAGCAGTAACGAGCATACGTTCACAATTGTCTCCCCGCCCGCCAATTCGTTCCTTCTGCCTCCTGACCCGCTGTTAAACTTCCTCTAGCCCTTGTCTGCGAAGCCACAACCCGAGGCGCGGCCGCACATTTTTCTGATCGACGCGATGTCGTTCATCTTTCGCGCTTATCACGCTATGCAGCGGCAGCGTCCGATGTCCACGCGCACTGGCATTCCCACGGCGGCGACGTTCGTCTTCGTGAACATGCTCAACAAGCTGCGCGCGGATTTCAGCCCACAGTATTTAGCGGCCGTTTTTGACGTTGCCGCTCCGACGTTCCGTGATGAGCAGGCGAAGGCGATCTCATCGGTCAAGCGCTTCGACAGCAAAACGCAGAGCTACCAGGAAGTCGCCTACGGCGGGTACAAGGCCAACCGCTCGGAGATGCCACACGATCTGGCACAGCAGCTACCGTATATTCGCCGCGCACTCGATGCCTACCGCATTCCCATTCTGGAGCAGGCCGGATTTGAAGCGGACGATGTGATCGGCACCCTGGCGCACAAGGCTGTCGCTGCCGGATACCCGGTATACGTCGTCTCCAGCGATAAGGACATGCTGCAGCTCGTGTGCAACGACATCTGCGTGCTCAATCCCACAAAGGACAACCTGATCTGCGATGCCGCTAAAGTCGAGGAAATTCTGGGCGTGTCTCCGCAGCAGGTGATCGACGTGATGGCCTTGCGCGGCGACTCCATCGACAACATTCCCGGCGCACCGGGAATCGGGGATAAAGGATCAGTCGAGCTGATCAAGCGCTTTGGCTCTGTCGAGAATGCCCTCGATCACGCCGATGAAGTTGAGCGCAAGACCTATCGCGAGTCGCTGCTCAACAATCGCGATGTCGTCCTTCGCAGCAAAGAGCTGGTGACGATTGACACGAATGTCCCTGTACATCTGAATCTGGAATCAATGCGCGCGCAGGATCCGGATTATGAAGCCTGCCGAGCGCTTTTCAGTGAACTGGAATTCACGACGCTGCTGAAGGATTTCGTTCGGACGACCGATGCCAGCAGTGTCGAATACGGGGAACTCAAGACCGAGCAACAGCTTCAAAAGCTGCTCAAGAACGCTAAGAAGAGCGGAGTCGGGCTGGCGATCTGCGCTCCCGGGAATGCTCCAGGAGCTGCCGAGCCGAGCGCTGAATACGAACCTGAGCTTCCGCTGCTGAATATCAAACAGCAAGGCTGCGATCCTATCGAGATCGGTATTTCTGTTGAAGAGAATTCCGGTCTCAGCACGCGGTTGATCGCCAATGCGCTGTCCAAAAGCCTCGACGAGATGCTCGCCGATCCATCGATTCCCAAAACGATACACGATTCCAAGTCTGCGCTCCGACTGCTCGCCGGAAGAGAAGCAACCTTGGCCGGAGTTCGCGACGACGTAATGCTCTTTTCCTATCTGCTGAATCCTACTTACAGCAGCCACACGCTCCCGGAAGTCGCATTGCGCCGCTTCAATCTGCAGCTTGCAGGCACCACGCCCGAAGCTGCCGACGTAACACTGCGTCTCGCACGTGCTCTGCGTAAGGAAGTCGAAGACGAGAACGGCCTCATCAACGTTTACGACACCATCGACCTGCCGCTGATGCCGGTACTGGCGCGCATGGAGGCAGCGGGAGTAAAGATTGACACGACTGCACTGGGACAGATGTCGGTTGAACTGGAAAAGCAGTGCGACGCCCGCGCCAAGGAAATTCACGCAATCGCGGGCATGGAGTTCAATGTCAATTCCCCACGCCAGCTAGGCGACGTGCTCTTCAACAAGCTCGGTCTGCCCAAGCCAGTGAAGTATGGCAAAGGCAAAACCATTTCGACTGCCGTGGACGTCCTTGAGGATCTCGCCGTCGAGCACGAGATCGCACGCAAGGTGCTCGATTTCCGTCAGCTCTCAAAGCTGAAGTCTACTTACGTCGACTCGCTGCCGACTCTGGTGGATTCGTGTACAGGACGCGTGCACACAACGTTCAACCCTGCGGGAACGGCGACAGGACGTCTGTCATCAACAAATCCCAATCTGCAGAACATCCCGATACGCACCGAATTGGGACGCGAGATTCGCTCAGCGTTTATCGCTGAACCTGGAAGCGTTTTGCTGTCAGCCGACTATTCGCAGATCGAGCTGCGGCTGCTCGCGCACTTCTCAGAAGATCCTCTGCTCGTCGAAGCCTATCGCCGTGAAGACGACATTCATCAGCTCACAGCCAGCGAGGTCTTCGGCGTGCCTCCCATGCTGATCACGGCCGAGCACCGCAGCCGGGCGAAAGCAGTGAATTTTGGGATCGTTTACGGCATCTCGCCGTTTGGG
This sequence comes from Terriglobales bacterium, assembly GCA_035275665.1. GTDB lineage: Bacteria > Acidobacteriota > Terriglobia > Terriglobales > Acidobacteriaceae > Gp1-AA112. Next base: position 3,895 of record DATEMI010000600.1, read on the forward strand.
CTCGCTGCGCAGCTCGGAATCGAGCAGAAGGAAGCGAAGAAATACATCGATACCTACTTCGAACGCTACAAAGGCGTGCGCGCATTCATCGAGCGCGTGCTCGAGGAGACACGACGCGAGCAGCGCGTGCGTACGCTGTTTGGCCGCATCCGTCCCATTCCTGACATCAATAGCAAGAACGCCAATATGCGCGGCTTCGCCGAGCGCACTGCAGTAAACACGCCTCTACAAGGAACGGCTGCCGATGTGATCAAAGTGGCAATGATCAAAATCGACGCCGACATCACGCACCGCAAACTGCGTTCCCGCATGACCCTTCAAGTCCATGACGAATTGGTATTCGAAGTTCCCGAAAACGAAGTCGAGACTATGCGCGGGATGGTGTGCGAGCACATGCAGAACGTCTATCCGTTCAAGGTGCCGCTGATGGTGGATATCGGTGTCGGGCAAAACTGGCGGGACTTGGAATAATGCTTCCGGTGAATACACAACAGAACCGCCGGCGGTAGCCGGTGGGGCAGCCGCTTGTGTTTGCGGCTGCGTTTGAAGTTTGCCATTAGCGATATTTAGCCGGGAGCTGGCCATCCGGCCATCTCCCCCACCGGCTACCGCCGCTGGTTCTGTCATCGCTTCAACCGCTTAAGAACAGTCTGCGCCTCTGGAATCTTCAACAGCGACGTAATCCCGAAATAGACCAAGCCGTATGGAATCAGGATCGCGACAGCCATAATCAGTGGGCGGTGATGTCCGATTGCCAACTTGATACCCCAAGCTCCTCCCGCTGACAGTGCGGCAGCCAGCCAGAGCTTGGCGAGAAAGGCGCTGGCAGGCTGCACAGCTCCAATGCGCTGGTGCAACTTCCAGCGCAGCAGCAGAAACTCAACCCAGCCAGCAATACCTGCAGAAGCCGTCAATCCAGCAACGCCCCAGCTTCGGCTGATACCGATCATCTGCGGCAGCCGCAGCGCACAGAAGAGTCCCAAAACGGTCGTGAGCGCCACGCGTACGATGGCGAAGCGGAGGGGCGTGCGCGTGTCACGTAGCGCGTAATAAGTGGACGAGTATAGTCGGCCCAGCGTGGACGCTAACAATCCAATCGCCGATCCAGCGAGCACGGCCCAAACATATATCGCATCGGAATGCTTGAATCTTCCCGTTTGGTAAATGGCTGCGGAAATGATATCCCCGAGGGTGAGAAATGCGATTGCCGACGGGATAACCAGAAATGCAATCTGGCGAAGACCTCTTCCCAATCTACCGCGAAGCTGTGCGGCGACTTCCGCTTCGGTACCCAGCGCGCCAGACATAGCGGGCAGCTCGGCCGCCGACACGCTCATTCCAAACAAACTCACGGGCAGCTGGTTTATAACTTGTGCATATCCGAAATGGGCTACCGCTCCGGTTGGTAGAAGAGTCGCAATCATCGCATCGATGTAGGCGCTTAGCTGCACAACACCGCGACTGATCAGTACTGGGAAAAAGTTGTGGATTACTTCGCGAACTGCTGCCAACTTCAACCCGA
>DATEMI010000601.1:0-3085 GCA_035275665.1 Terriglobales bacterium
GAAGCAGCGGATTCTACTCGCCCGACAGGCGTTCGTCCAGAGGGGATTGCTGCCGATCGTCTTCGAAGCTCGTGGTCTAAGCGAAGTGGGTCTTCTTCCAGAGCGCCCACGTGCACGCTCCGATCGAGATCAGAAGAGCAATGCCGAGAACTGTGAGCCAGGAGAGATTCATTGCAATGGTCGGAACTGCGGCCTGACTGGCTAGCCAGACAAAGAAGCCCATAGCGACAGCGATAATCGCGTAATCCCACCATCCGCGCTGGTCGGCGCTCCGCATTTCGTGTCCGTTGAATTCAGCGAGGACGTTTTCGTAATTGAGATGGTATCGGTCGCATTCCTGCTTGATTGCGCCGTGAGTGGACGAATGCTCTTGCTGACCGGCAACGGCAGAGCTGATAGAGAGCGCTCCCAGAACCATCACTAGCGATCCGACAAGCACCAGCAGTTTCTGCGGTCCGGAGGCGTGAGCGAGTTCGCCGAAGACGAGGGCGCCCCACGCGAGTCCCCAAAGCTGGTTGGTATTGGAAAGTGGGATGCCGCGTCCGATGCCGAGATACTTCACGGCAAATTGCTGGAGGAGATCGCCGACCACCCAGACGAATCCGCCAAGGAAGAGCCAGAACAGCATCGTGCGCACTTGGCCCGAATGGAAGACAGCGGCGTGCGTGCCCCCATCGAGAGCCAGGACTAGAGCCAGCACCGTCCCAAGTTCGCCGAAGGTGAACGCGGTCACGAACGACAGCGGATTCATTCCGCTGATATACGCTTTGCGATATGGGATGTACATCGTTCCCCAAAGCAGACTCGCACCGGCTGCCGCAGCGATTCCATGGACTGCGTATTTCGGCGCGGCGATGCCACCCTGAATCGTGCTGAAGCCGAGCATTATGGCAGCCGCAACGATCGCGATGGCTCCGAGCAACACCTTTGCCACCGTCGACCGACTAGCTCCGCGAAGCTCGCCGAACAGAAGCCATCCCCAAAAGATTCCAACCAGAGAGTTGGCGTTCCATAATGGGAAGGCAATGGCCAGACCCACATCGCGAATCGCAAATACCGTCAAAGTGTTTGCGACTGCCCAGAGTGCTCCGGCCAACAATGCCCACACGATCAGATGCTTTTTGCGCATCAGATCGGCGATCACGTATCGAGTACCCTTGAGCAGAGTGGGGAGAGTCCAGCGCGCAGTGAATACGCCTGCAACCATGCAGAGAGAAACTGCAAACGGAGAAAGACCGGTGTTAACGAGCTTAGTGGGCGCTTCTGCGGCTCCGAGCCACACCCCGGCCCCGAGGCCGCAGAGAACTCCCAAGCCATGCAAGCCTGCAGTCTGCCTTGAAGTAGTTGGTTGGGTCGCAGTGCTCATGCTTACCTTTTTGGAAAATTATGTGAATCGAGTATCCGACAAAGAATTCTTAGTGCAACGCGATTAGTAACGCGATGCCGATGACAAGTACGACAAGAGGAATCAGGAAATGAAGGTCGGTGAGCACCGCCCTGGCCGTAGTCCCGAATCCCAGGTGCTCATTGTTTGTCTCACTCACAGAGACAGTCTCCTTGGCTGCAGGTAAATTCGTTTTGCTTTCGAGGTGCAGCCCAAATCATCGCATGAGTGTCAAGCTTCGTAGATGGTCTGAGTTGCAAGACAGAGTACACTGTCACGATTCAGCGATCAGGAGAATCTATGCGGCGACGTGACTTCATTGTTGCGGGTGGAATCGCAACCGGGACGCTGGCTCTGCCCAGCATGGCGCGAGGCTCGAAGAAGAGCCGGCAATTTATTGAGCTGCGGATTTACCACTTTGCCTCGCCAGAGAAGCAGCAAACCTTCGAGCAGTTTCTCCAGAATGTTGCGCTTCCAGCCTTCAATCGTGCCGGAGCGCGCCCCGTGGGCCTATTCAAACTGTTCGGAAAGGATAATCCGGATCTCAAACTGGAAACGGACAGCACGGATTTATACGTCCTGCTTCCGCACGAATCGGCAGAATCGTTGGCTGAGTTCTCGAATCGACTCGGCGCGGACAAAGTTCTTCAAAACGCGGGAGAGGCGATCATCCATGCTCCCAAGACCGATCCTGCCTTCGTTCGTTATGAAAGCAGCCTGATGTACGCCTTCGAAATGTTCCCGCAACTCAAGGTGCCGACACTGGCCGCCGACCGCCTGCTGCAACTCAGGATCTATGAAAGCCACAGCAATGAGCGCGCGAGAAAGAAGATCGAGATGTTCAATCAGGGAGGAGAACTCGTGATCTTCGCCCGCTGCGGAATGACCGGGGTCTTCTTCGGTCAAACGCTAATCGGATCGAAGCTTCCTAGCTTGACCTACATGCTTTCGTTTCCTTCCGAACAAGAACAGAAAAAAGCGTGGGATACATTCCGCAACGACCCCGAGTGGAAGCGACTCTCGAAAGCCGACGAGTACAAAGACGCGGTCTCAAACGTGACAAACCTCATTCTGCGACCGGCAGCGAGATCGCAGATTTGAATCGAACTCATGGAGTCTTGACGTTTGGGTACTCGGGCAATGGTTCTGGTTTCCAATCGCTGCCCCACTTGGAAGGTGACGGTCCCATTTTGAACGTGAGTGTTCCTCCCCTAACGATATCGCTGTAGCGCACGACAGGAATGTTCAGAGATTTGCCATTCAGTTCTGCGGATTGGATATAGAGGTTAGTCTCTGAGACATCCGGAGCCGAAATCGTGAACTGCTTCCCGTCAGCAATATGAATCACCGTCTTGCGAAAGATCGGACTGCCGATCATGTAGTCTCCCGAAACGGGATTCACTGGATAAAATCCCATCGCGGTGAAAACGTACCACGCTGACATCTGGCCGCAATCTTCATTGCCGAGGATTCCGGTGGGTGTGTTTGTGTAGGCTTCGGTCGCAATCTCGCGTACCTTTTTCTGCGTCTTCCATGGCTGGCCGCTGTAGTCGTAGAGATATCCATAATGATGGCTGGGCTCGTTGTCGTGGTGATTGTGTCCGCCGGCGAAGTGCTCATCGAGCTTGCGGTTGTAATTATCAGCGCCGCCCATCAACCGAAGAAGGCCAGGAATATCGTGCATCACCGACCACGTATAGA
>DATEMI010000602.1:0-13682 GCA_035275665.1 Terriglobales bacterium
ATACAAGGTGCAGTTCGATCTCCAACCGCCGCCTGCCGCCGCTACACCCTTGCAAGTCTCCCTCACAAATCCCGACGGAACTGCTGCAGCAAACAAGCTAGTGCTTTGTCCGATGAACATTCCGCCGGCAGCATCATCCGAGATAAGAAAATAGGCGGATCAGGCCGTCCCTTTTTTTGTCCCTCATTTTTAGGCCGTCCCTCATTTTTTCGCGGAGGGGAGCGGAACTTTCCGTCTTTCCTTGGATGTCCGGTCTGCGTTCCAAAGCATCAGAGTGACAGTTATCCAGGATAGGTTCGGAACAATCTTTAGAAGGAAACGCCTCGCGCTGTCGCAAGGCGTTTGCAATGTGTGTTCTTTCGGTGTGACAGTCGATATCTAAAGTGTGCCCAGTGATCGCGATGTGTCTGCCAGTTGTTTCGCCGACGCGGTGTGTCGGGACTCGATCCATTTAGGGGCGACCTCTCGCTCTTCATCCAGACGATTCATTGTGAAGGCCGCAACAACCGTCTGCTCTCGCAGCCACCACGTGCTAAAACTCTTCTTCGAGAAATCGCCGCGGTGCACGATTTGGTCTGCACCTGACGAATCTCCCCAATATTCATATGAAAGATCGAACACGTCCGAGAAGAAGTAGGGCACATGCTTGAACGGGGTGCGTTCGCCCATGAGAGCCCGAGCACAATATTGTCCTTGAGAGACTGCGTTGTCCCAGTGCTCGACACGCCTGCGTTTTTGAAACAGTATGTCTGAATAATTCGCAACATCGCCTGCCGCCCACATATCCGCGTGCCCGGTCTCGAGATATTCGTTCACCACTACGCCATTCTCGATTTTGAATCCACTGCTCGCGAGCATTTCGGTCTCTGGCTGCACCCCAATACCAGCAACGACCAGTTCGCACGGGATCGTCTGGCCATCCGCCAGAACCGCTGATTTCACACTCCCATCGCCTCTCAATTCCGTTACGGCAGCCGATTTAAGAAGCCGGACACCGCGTTCCTTGTAATAACTTTCAAAGAAATTTGACATCTCCGGTGTGAAGAGCCGTTTTGAGACCCTCTCGTCATTCAGCACCATCGTTACGTCGAGTCCTGCTTGACTCAGCACGGCAGCTACTTCCATTCCTATAAAGCCGCCGCCCACAATAACCGCACGTGTCACCTTCTTTACTTCATTTCGGATAGCCCTGGAATCGTCCAACGATCGCAAATAAAAGACGTTGCGCAGGTTCGCGCCAGGAACGTTCAGCTTACGCACGCGAGCGCCGGTTGCGATAATGAGTTTTCCAAAACTGAATTCTCCTCCCGATTTGAAAACCAGCCGCTTGCGTTTGATATCAACAGCCGTTACTTCAGACTGCAGTTTCAATTCGATTCCGTGACTCTTGTAGAAATCGGAGGGACTGATCTGGATCGCGTCTTCGTTGTCTTTGCCGGCCAGGAAAGTTTTCGATAAGGGAGGACGCTCATAAGGAACGAAATTGTCAGCAGAGACGATGGCCAGTTCGCCAGGTTTCAATCCCATTTCGACGAATTGCTTGGCCGCATATCCGGCAACCATTCCGCCGCCGAGAATCGCAAACCTTGATGTGCTCATGTCTCCTCCGAAAAGGCAGTAACGCCTATTTCTTGAACCAGTAAAGCAGGATTCCGTAACCTACGCCTGCCGGATCGCTGGCTCGGGCAGCTTGAAAAGCCATGAAGCGCCCATCGGTGGAAACCACAAGGTTCGAGGCTTTGCCGGCCTTCGTAATCATTGAAGTGAGTCAGACGGACAAAGCGGCTCGGATGCTGCGCGATGAGATGCGAAGCGGTGATTCCATGTCACGCGCCTCAACAATGAGCGCTGTTGTTCGCTTACTAGTCGCTATAGTTCTATGGGTTCCATTTTCCCCATTTTTCCAGGCTGTCTGGAGTTTCCCCTCGCGTCCGCCGACCACCTGCCTGGACCGTCGGCCGCAATCATTAGCAATCCGCCCATAATGCCGACATTTTTCAGGAACTGTGTCTGCATGCCGGCCGCTGCCATTCCCTGGGCGGCCCAGAAGTTGTGTAGCAGCACGCTCACCACACCCAAGTACAAAAACATGACGAACGCTGCGGCGCGAGCTTGCCACCCCACAAGGAGGCAAAGCACTCCTGCGGCTTCGATCAGCAAGGCGACTCCCAGCATTGCGGGTATCAGTTGCGCCGGCAAATTGTGTGATTGCATGTATGAAGCTTGGCCACTCCATCCCAGAATCTTGCCCAGTGCTCCTTGGACGAAGATGGCGCTGATGAATATTCGCGCGCCGAGTGGAAATACTGCGTCGGTGAGAACAGGACCAAACAAAGGTTTGTTGGACATGCGCTTTAGACGAACCGTCTCTTCCTTCGGAAGCGAATACAAGCTATGGAGCCGCGAAAGCCACGGAGCTGCGGAGCTAAAAGCCGGCGATCGGCGTTCGGCGTTCGGCTAAACCAACCCCAGTTGACGCGGCGCTTTAGACTTTTCCAGTTGACACAAGGCGTGAGGAAACGAAAGGCGCGGCGAAGGAGGCCGCCGCGCCTATTGCCGCAGCCAGGGGAGAGCGTTCCACACAATCTCGTCGTGACTATTGTCATCCGGCGTTTTCAGTGCCGCCGTAAGCATCGCAGCTATGGCCACGACAGGTTGTTACCGTCCTGGCAGTGCTTATTCTTTAGTGCTCGTCATTCTGATCTTCGCCATCATTATCGTTATCGTTGTGGTTCTTCACTTGGGGCGTGATGGTGCCAAACAGGCCGTGTTTGAGACCGTCGATCCCTGCAGTGAAGAACAGAGTGTTCGAGGCGCCGTCCGTGACATTGCCGCCGCCGAAAGCGATTGCCCAGAGCCCATCGATGGACAGCGCGCCGCGGCTGCCATGCAGAAAACCGACGAACTCGCCTGTGGCGGGATCGAACGCGGCGATGCGTCCGCTGCCGAGATTGCCAATTAACAGCCGGTTGCTAAGCTCCCCAAAGTCTGAGGGCGCCATCGCGACACCCCATGGCGCGTTGAAGGCGGCTTCTGAGGATTTGAGGCGCATCAGCAAATTTCCGCCGGTATCAAAGATATCGACCGCGCCCAATCCATGGCCGAATGAGGGCGGTGTTGCGCCATTGGCAAAGGTCACGACCAGATTGTTGCCGATCGCCTGAATATTGAATGCGACCAGTCCTGGCGGCATCGCAGCATCAACGAATTGTCCCGGAACGGTTGTCGGCTGGAAGTGAGAGTCAAAAACGTCGATCGCGCCGGTCTTGTGATTCGCGGCATACAGTAATGTCGCGCCGTTGAACGTCGCGGAGGTTAGGCCCGTATAGATCGCTTTCGACGAGTTGTCGACGGCGATGACCGCGGTCGTCCCGAGTGCCGGCACCCAACCGGAGATTGTTCCGTCGAGCGTGGAAAATATAAAGCGCGCGACGCCGGCAGGAGAGCCGACCATGAAGTCGCTCGCGCTGCTGTTGAAGATGACGCCGGTCGGAGTGCTTTTTGTGCCGGCCGGAGAAGCGGGCGGCGGCGGAACTGTGATCCTCAGGCCCTGCTTGATGCCGTTTGCGTTGTAAAGCGTGGAGAACCCAGTGCCTTCGTCACTGACCCACCATGGTGTCGCAGGACCGCGCGTCAGACCGAACGGGTTCGCCAGGTCAGCGTCGGTGTGAGCTGCGATACCGGAAACGTCGGAGACGAGATTGGTCTGCTGGTAATGCGCCCCGTCGTCAGCCAAAAGCAACGGTGCGAAGAGCGTAACGGCGAACAACGCAAATGCGAAACGCATGGTGCAGGTGCGGAGCAAGTACATCGATTCCTCCTCTTGAGGCAGAAGTGGCTTGTCGCAGGCGCTGTTGCGGAGATCGATCGAAAAATGAATTCGTCGGCAGGCGCGCCGCGTTGCCGCCCTGAAGCATTGCAGGCCGAAGCACACAGATTTGTCAGCGCCATGTCAAAAGATGGTCAAAACCGTGCACGGTCCTAAATGGCTGCCGTGGTGGTGAACACACTGGGGAACACCCTGGCGTGAAATCTGCCTATTTATATTGGCGAAGTTGTTTGAAAAACCGTTGCTTGCGGGTTGCCGATCAAACCTCGGTAGGTTGAAAGTTCGATGTTCCCATTTTAGAACTGCACCAGCTTTTCGGCCCAGTGATACTTAGCCCCAATTCGGGGACTTCGATACGTTCTTCTTACTCTTGTTACTTAAGTAGTTTCCTGAAAATCCAGCGCGCGCGCGATCACGGTCGCGCGCTGGCTTTCAAGATCGAGCCTCTGCGGCATGGTTGAGTAATAGCGAAGTTACCGGCGCAATTCCCATCGATACCACTTGCCTCCATGGCCGGCAACGGTTGACTCCACCGGTTGATTACTTGACTCCGATCGTGACGGAGGCCGAGTTGTTGGCGGGGTTGTTGTCGGTTCCAGCAAAGCTCGCTTGTCCCGATGTGCTCATGGATCCGACGGAGTTGAATGCGACGGTGACCGTGACGATCATGGTTTGACCACCAGAAAGCGCCGCCACATTACAAGTGATGGTAGCGCCTGCAGAACCGGGAGCGGGCACCGCACACGTACCGATATTGCTGCTCAGGTTTTGGAAGATCATTCCGCTGGCCAAGGTTGAGGTGAATTGCAGCGAGTTCGCGGTCAGGCTCTGATTGTTTCTGATCTGCCAAGTGAACGTATCGCTACCGGTAACACTCGGGCCGCCATTTTGCGCGGAGCCGACAACCTGAACGTCGGTCGTCTGGTTGAGCGGAACGAACGCCGTTGTCACAGCCGCAACGTTGTTCGCTGCATTCGGATCTCCCGCAGATTGCACCGACGCCTGGTTCGAGACTTGCGCGGTCGGTTTGAGTGTTACGGTGATAGTCACGCTGTTTCCGGCACCCACGGCTCCCAGATTGCAGGTGATGCTGGTTCCCACTGTGGTACACGCTCCCTGGGTCGTCGCAACGGACGAGACAGTTGCGCCGCTCGCAACGTCATTTACCGTTACCGCCGATGCAGTGGATGTGCCCAGGTTGGTTACAACCATCGAATACACCGCGTTTCCACCAGCGATGACAGAAGCTGGACCGCTCATTGCGATGGACATGTCAGGTGCGGTGATCGCCGCAGGTGTGACCGTTGCCGACTGCGTCGATTCAGGTCCGTTGCCGATTGCGTTTGTTGCATGCACGGAGAAGGTGTACGCCAATCCATTCGTCAGGCCGGCCACTACTGCTCCTGTTGCTCCTCCGCCGACCGTGGCGCTAATTCCGGCTGGCGCTCCGTTGACGAGTGCCGTAACGGTATAGCTGGTGATGGGAGAGCCACCGTTACTGGTTGGCGCCGTCCATGACACTGATGCTGACGCGTCACTCGAGCTTGCAGACACGTTGGTAGGCGCTCCTGGAACCGTTGGAGCTTGTGGTGTGACCAGGTTGCTGGGCGCAGAGAGCGGACCGGAACCTTGCGCGTTGCTGGCCAGCACTTCAAATTGGTACGTGACACCATTGACCAGTCCGGTCACAGTAGCTGTCGCAGGTACGACAGTTGATCCCGGTACTGCCGTTACTGTGCCATCCGGAATAAGCACGCTGTTGCTTGCGAAGGTGTCATGCACGGTGTAACTGGTGACGGGTTGATGGTTCACCGGGGCCGACCATGTCAAGGTGGCGCTGGCGTTTCCTGCCGTCGCTGTAACGTTCAGCGGCGCGGAGGGTGGCGCCGGCGGTGGCGGTGCGGAAAGCACTTGCCACCAGCGGCCGCTCCCGGCTATGGAGCCGGCGGTCGGGTCGTCACCCACATACAATACGTTATTTGTCGGATCCGATGAATCCAGCGCCAACGCGCCGATGGTGCTGAATGATGTGCCGCCGAAGTTAAGCTGGGTAGTCCCGCCAGTGAGACCAATAAAGGGATTCTGAGTGAGCCCGGTGATCGCAGTCACCGTGATTCCGCCAAAGTAAACGTCGGCTCCGTTGAGCTGGCCGGCCGTCTGATCACTAACTACGGTTGTGGGATTGGCGATGGCCAGCGCAATGGATTGAGCTGAACACGCTACGATCCCATTTTGGGGCGTGAAACATTGGTCCGCAAAGTTCACGACCAAAGGCACGCGCGAATCGTTGAGAAACATAGAGTGTCCAACCCAGGCCATCTGCGACGTGAGACGATCACCAGTCGTAATCACCGTTGGCTGCACGTTGGTACACGGCAAAGGATTCGTCAGCGGAGAGATGATCCGCATAATATTTCCATTGCGCTTGAAGCCAACGTAGAGATTGCCGTCTGGCCCGACGGATGTGGCAGTCGGCTGCGCAGTAGCAATCCCGCAACCGCTCGTCGCGCCAGCGCCCGTACCGGTAGTGGCGAGGATCGATTGATTGACCGGATCGATGAGTCCGTGACCAGTGTCACCGCCAGGAAGAAACTTCACAATAAATATGCCGACTTTGCTACCGCCGTCCACGGCGTAAATGGTGTTTGTGGCTGCGTCAAAAGTTAACTGCCCCGCATTGAAAGCGACACCGGCAACTGTGTTTACGCATGTGGCGGAATTAATCGCGTGCAAGCCTACAGTGTCCACATCTGGATCAAGTCGGCAGAGGCCGTTGACTGCATCCGCCGTCCAAAGATGCCGAAATCGATTGCCGGTGGCAGGGTTGATGGCAGTTCCGCTCAAAACCAGGCCACCCTGCGGTGTACTCAGCCCGGAAGCAAACTGTGCTGTAGTTTGTTGCGCCATGCCCACGCTGCTGCCAGCCATCAAGATAAGCGCGACCGGCAATGCAAGGGTCAGCGCAAGATGGTAGAGCCGCGCAGCAGCTTTAATCACGATCCTGTGTACTAAAAAATGAATCATTGCAATAGTTCTCCCTCTGTAAGTTCTGCTGTGACTGAACATTGGTCCGCAAACCAAATTGGAACCGCCAGCAAAATGCGGCACATTCGTTGTGACGTGTTACAGGCAGTCGCGGAACAAACCTTCCCAGGATTTGTGGGCCGAAATAGCCAGCTGCTGAAGTTTCGTGTGAACGTTGTTTTGTTTTTCTCAGCTCAGTGAGTCCTGCAACCAATCCAATGTTGGGACCATCCGGAATGACTGCGCTTTGTGTTCCGCCTGTCTCTATACGCCGTCTAAGTTCAATGTGATCGTCAAATACAATGGGCCTGATGGATGGGCTCACCGACGAGGAATTGGTAGAGCGCTGGCAGGCCGCGGGCGGCCATTCAGATGCCGAGCAGTTCTTAGCCGAGCTGTTCCGCCGCCACCAAACCAAGGTCGCGGCTTGGTGCTATCAGATCACGGGAGATGTGAACTCCGCGGCCGATTTGGCACAGGAAGTTTTTGTCAGGGCTTTTCAGGGGCTGCAATCTTTTCGCAAGGGTTCCAAATTTACAACTTGGCTCTACTCCATAGCCCGCAACCGCTGTCTCGACGAGCTGCGGTCGAGGAAGCGACGTGTCGAAGAAACATCCGAAGCGCTGCTGGAGGATTTCAGCGATTGGAGAACAGGATCGATGGATTCAGCCCTCGAACAACGCCAGGCTGCGGACTTGATGCGACAGCTCGTTCGAGAATCGCTGGATGAAACAGAGAGCAAGGTAATGATCCTTCATTATGTACATGAGTTGCCGCTAGATTCGATCACCCGCTCGCTGGGCTTAACGAATACGAGTGGAGCGAAGGCCTATATCGTCAGCGCACGGCGCAAGCTTAAGCGCGCTTATGAATTGTGGAACAGCAGCAGCGATCCGAAGGCAGGGAAACATGTCAAATGACAGATCAACTGAGCGAGAGATCCTGCGCGCAGCTTTGGGACCAGGTAAGAAATGTCCTCCCGTTGAAGACCTGGACCAAGTGCGCACAGGTCGAATCTCGCCTTCGACTGCTCTCGCGAAGCATGTGCATTCCTGCTCCTATTGTCAAAGCGAGATGCAGATGTTGCAGGCTTTCTATGCCGGAGACGAGGGTCAGCCCAGTGAGGAAGTGAAGCAAATTGTTTCCCGGCTACAGGCCAACTCGAAAAGTCTTTTTCGGAAACTGGCACCGGTCAAGGCATTGGTTTCATGGTGGGAAGGCGCATTTTCAATGCGGAGGTTTGCGCAGGCGTCTTTGGCACTGGCAGCCATTCTGATAATCGCGGCTGCAGCGCTCAGGTTACACACGATGAAAAGCCCTTCAATAGAGGCTCTCAATCAAACCGGCCACGAAGTCTTTCGTACGGGAAGTTTTGATCTTCTAGAGCCTGTGGGTGATCTGCAGGAACCTCCCAAAGAAATTCGTTGGCAGAAAGTTGACGACGCGGCAACGTATCGAGTTCGTTTGCTTGAGGTGGACCGAAGCGAAATATGGAAGGCTGAGACCAAAGAGAACCACATAGATTTACCCTCGCCGATTCGTATCCGCATCGTCCCTGCAAAAACTCTTTTTTGCGAAGTGGATGCATTCAACTCAGTGGGGACGAAAGTAAGCGGAACTGGCTTAATTCGCTTTCGACTAGTGCAAAATGCTACCGATCATCACTAAGTTTGTAACCAAACTTCGTGGAGGGACTCATTTGTCATGATGCGATTGCAACTATGCTGTTTAGTCTTCGGTGTGTTTGCGTCTGTTGCGACGCCAACTCTGCTAGGGCAGAGCACATCAGGATCATCGGGATCAACCAGCGGAGGGTCTGGAACCACATCGACCAGTGGAACGTCCGGAGGCTCGTGCAGCGTGGCCACACGGCAGATCTCGCTGCACATCCCAAACGAATCAGCGCCCCCAGGCGGTGTCGTTCAGATGAAGATGCTCGTGACCGATCCGAGTCCCGTTTCGAGTGGAGGTCCACGGTTCGCTGCATTCAGTGGCGCGTCCGTCATAGGAATTCAACTGTTTAACCCAACTGGCGATGTCAATGGCGTGGCCATGCTCGGATCACCAATGGTGAACATAGCCTATGTTTCATCTACAGGAACTCAGGGAAGTGATTATCCGATTATGACGGTTGCTCTGCAGATACCTTCGAATGTCTCGGTCGGAACTACTCTTCCATTTAGTCTCGATTCCTCATCGACTTGGACTCTCGGCTTGCTCGGAACAGCGACCATGAAGCCGATTCCCCCCGCTACGATTACGGTAGGAGGTTCCATTTCGATCACCAATGTCGTACCTGGAGGCGGCTTTCAACCTGCGGGAACAGTGGTCAGTGTGCGCGGAATTGGATTTCAATCTGGGACGCAGGTGCAACTTTCCAGCATCAAAGCAAGCTCAATTTCGGTAATCAGTCCACAGGAGATACAAGTTGTTCTCGCCGAACCAACGCAGATGACCGGGAAGAAAATTCAGGTCACGAATCCTGATGGATCCAGCGACACGTATTTCTCCTACATGCGCGGCGTGCCATTTGGTCAGAGCAATCAACCACTGCTCGCTTCAGCCTTACCGATTTTTTCATCGTCAACGTATTCGCGAGCGGTATTTTCTTCAGGTGATCTGGCAACTAGCGAATTTAATGGAGTCGCCGTTCAGAATCCCAACTCCGCGCCGGCCACAGTCACGTTTACTCTCCTCTCATCATCGAATGTCACTCTCGGAAGTTTGACAATGACGATTCCGAGTGGGACTCGCATCATGAGAGAAACCTCAGAATTGGCCGGCGCTGCGCCGCAGCCGGGCAGCTATCTGGCGGTTTCTTCAGACGTGTCCGTTCAGATGTTTGGCTTCCAAGCAGACAACGTCAATGGGACAGTGGTACCGTACGTTGCTTTATCTTCTCAGCCCTAAATGTGAACGAACGCCACAGTGCCAGGCCAGTCAATGCAAGGACCACGCCTATCACAAAGAGAGTCACGCTCCACGAAATCACCGGGATGGTTGGCTCCCATCCCTTGCCGTACAGGATGAAAGCCGCCCAATAACGCGGACTCGAGAGCTCCGAATTGGAATTCAGGAACCGCAGTTTGGCAGCCTGCAGGGCCTCCGCTTTCGACACGCCGCGTCCGAGCGAATAATAAAACTGCTTCATGAACGACGCGGTTGGCGTGTCCGCCACTCTCCACATCGAGGTAATCGTGGCAGAGGCACCAGCAGCCAGAAATGATTGGCTGAAGGCCTGAATGCCTTCTCCTCTAACCATCTTCCCACGCGCCGTATCACAGGCAGATACCGTCACTAAACCAACATTCTTGAGATCAAGGCTGCTGACCTCGTCTTGAAAGAGATAGTCAGCCGATTCAGCCGATGTTGGGGAATCCGGAGCCAGAAGAATTCGCGAACGTTCGGGAAATTCATTATCCACCACCGCATGCGTGCTCAAGTGCAGTAGAGGAAGGTCTTCGACGTGGTGATCGAGAAGATAAGACTTGCGCGCGTCAGCTCCTAGATGAATTTTTGCCTTTCCCGGAATGATACTTGCGATGCTTCGCATCTCATCTGCTGAAGCCGGTAATGGCTGCCATAGCTCCGCTTCAGCAAGAGCGTCATTGGACAACACCGGCGGATCACCGATCGCGACAAGCTCCCTTTCCCACGGAAGCATCCACCGCCGCCCGGATTTCTTAGGCATGGTTAAGAAACGCGCAGACGGCAGATAGGAAATATCAGATTTCTCGACAAGCAGGTTTTCCGTTTCTGGAACTGCTAGAACTTCAAATGGAATATTCAGTGGACCGTCGGGCAGAAGGATCACATGACGCCGCAAGGGAATTCCGGTCAGAATCGCAGTGCCAAGTTCGCGCGAGATATCTCTCCATTCATCGCCCCGCGACTGGAGAGAGCGCAGCAGATTCCCCGACTCTAGCCGAAGAGTATCGGCAGAGGCATACCTTACCGTTCCGCTTTCGTTCTGAGTAATCCACAGAGCGAGCGCACTCTGGCTACCAACCCAGAACTCAACGAGCACTGTGTCTGCGGACAGATGGGATTGAACTAACTTAAAACTTGCCTCAGTCAGTGGGATGCGAGCAGCCATGCGATCCAAGAGAGTCCGCGCCCGGCTCCGTTCCATCCATTGAAAGAGCTCATCCGCTGATATCTTTGGTTGTTGAACTTCAAGAGCAATCAAGGAATCGTAGACATCTCGCTTATCCGCCAGAAAATCGCTTCGCAGTGGGATTCGCAGGCCAGCACGCAGCGATTCGATGATTGAGATCGCGTGTCTGTAGTCGTTGAGGGCAGACTCGAAATGACCGTTCTGCTCCGCGATGCGCCCCAGCGCATAAAGAGACTTCCATTGTTCTTCCACCAGGCCAGCCCGTTGCGCTCCTTCGAGGGCCGTTTCTAAATGGGAACTTCCTTCTTTATATCGTCCAAGACGACGCAACACTTCGCCAAGATACAAGTTAGCCTGCACGATGCCACGGCTGTTAGAAGACGCTTGAGCTAGTTCTAAAGCGGAACGAAACGACGCGAGCGCGCCCTGGAGATCTCCCAGATCCATCGCCTTCACAATTCCGATGTCGCGGAGTGCTCCAATCTCCCCATCGGAGTGTTGCGATTTGCGAAACAATGCTTGTGACGTCTTATAAATCTGCAGTGCCTTAACTGGATCGCCCATGTGCCGATAAAGTACGCCCTCATTCAGCAGTAACTGCGCGTACTCACTGGATTCCATGCTCTCAGGCCTGCCGGCATTCTGCTGATAGAGCTCCAGCGCACGTTCTTCCAACCCGAGACGCTGATACAGGGTTGCGATGTTTCCCGCGGTCAGCTTCCGCCCCCATGAGTTCCATGATTGTCTCGAATTAGCGTTTACGACTTTGAGCGCCTGCTGATAGCTCTCCAGGGCCTGCATGTATCTGCTCTGGTAGTAGTAGTAGATGTTGCCGATGTTGTTAAGACGCGTGACCTGCCCTGCGGCATCGCCCTGCATCTGATCGAATTTCAATGCGTTCTGATAATTTTCAAGAGCCGCGGCGTAGTTCCCTTGATACTGGTAAGCGAGTCCAATCGTGTTGAAGTCCGTTCCCATTTTGGCATTCTCGTGCAATGCCTGGCGCAGTTTGACCGCTTCCTCAGCTTCCCTGAGTGCTTCCGCATAATCCCCAAGCGAAACCGAGACATATCCAGCCGCGCTCAACGCGACCGCCAAATTGTGTTGATCACCGGATGCGCGGAATTGTTCAGCTGCGCTGCGATAGAGATCGAGCGCCTGCTTCAACTTGCCTTCTTTCTCGAGGGACGCCGCGGTCTGCAACGACGAGTCGGCCCCGTTTGCAGGTACCAGGAACGTAATCAGTAGGAAGAACACCACCGCAGAGCGAACGCACATCCGGATCAGTGCTGCTGGAAATTTTGAAGTCACTCGCCCCTGTTCGATCATAGCGGCACTCTGACTAATCTCTGGTTCCATATTGGGATACCCTCGCAGTCAGGTCTGGAGACATTTCGAGCGTCCCGCGCGAGTGGCCGTTTTGCTGCTCGACAACCTTAAAGACTCACTTCCACGACCACCAAAAACTAGCGCCGAGTGTCGGAATCTACTACGCTAGATACCCATTGCGAGGAGAGCTTATGAACATCGGCATCATTGGAGCAGGAAACATCGGCGGCACACTCGTGCGGCGCTTCAGCGCGCTCGGACACAAAATCTTCGTTGCGAATTCCCGAGGCCCCGAAACCCTCAAGGATCTGGCAGCCGAAACTGGCGCAACTCCCGTTACCGTCGAACAGGCGGCGCGCAGCGGCGAGGTCGTTGTCGTGACCATCCCGATGAAGAACATTCCCGAACTGCCGCGCGATCTGTTTCAAGGCGTTCCCGAAAATGTTGTCGTCGTCGACACCAACAATTACTACCCGCAACAGCGCGACGGCCGCATCGACGCGATCGAGAATGGAATGGTCGAGAGCCGCTGGATCGAGCAGCAGTTGCGACGACCCGTGGTGAAGGCATTCAACAATATCTATGCCGATCATCTGCTGAAAAAAGGTCGCCCCGCTGGAACCGCGGGCCGTATAGCCCTGCCCGTCTCCGGTGATGATGCCAAGGCAAAAGAGATTGTCTTGAAGCTCGTGGACGAACTCGGATTCGATCCGGTCGACAACGATGGTCTGGATCAATCATGGCGCCAGCAACCTGCCACCCCCGTGTATGCGACGGATCATGATGCGGAAGGTGTCCGCCGAGCACTGTCGGAAGCGAGCAAAGAACGCACACCAGAGTTCAAAGCCGCTCCTGGCAGCCACGCCGCGTGAAGTGCGCTTCAGCATGAGATCGGTACCGCCCCGGCGAGATTTTTCTGGGAGTTCGACGCGCGCTGAGAGTCCCCACAACCGTGTCTGTTCCGCGAAGCTTTCCGCCCTCAAGCTGCAGACGATCGCTCGGAGTGAGCTTCTTCCGGAGCTTCCGCCGGAAGCGATGGCAGAAACACAGAAAACGCAGTCCAGCTCCTGCCCGGCACCGCGCTGCTCCTCACGCGAATCCATCCGTGATGCTTGTCCACGATGTTCTTGCAGACCCACAGGCCCAAACCGGTACCAACATCTTTCTTGGTGGTGAAGAAGGGTTCGAAAAGCCGCTGGCGATCTTCCGCGGGAATACCCGGGCCGGAATCGGCGATGGTGATCCGCACTCCTGTCAACGGCTCGGAGGCGTGATCCGTGTATCCGGAGACTCGAATGCGAATCTGCCCGCCGATCGGCACTGCATCGATACTGTTGGTCAGGAGGTTCGCAATGAGCTGCCGGATTTCACCCGCGACAGCGT
>DATEMI010000603.1:0-4762 GCA_035275665.1 Terriglobales bacterium
ATCGCCGGCTTTGCCTCCATCTTTACCGGGCTGAACTTTATCGTCACTACTCACCGCATGCGCGCGCCCGGCATGACCTGGTTCCGTTTGCCCCTCTTTGTCTGGTCGCAATACGCGGTCAGCATCGTGATGGTGCTGGCGACGCCGGTGCTCGCAATCACGCTTATCCTCGTTGCCCTGGAACGCGGCTTCCATATCGGGATCTTCAATCCGCAGCTTGGCGGCGATCCCGTGCTCTTCCAGCACATGTTCTGGTTCTATTCGCACCCGGCGGTGTACATCATGATCCTGCCCGGGTTCGGCGTGATCAGCGAGATCATCCCGTGCTTCTCGCGCAAGCGCATCTTCGGATACAGCGCTGTGGCGTTCTCCAGCATGGCGATCGGAGTCTTCGGATTCCTGGTTTGGGCGCACCACATGTTCGTCGCCGGAATCTCGACCTACTCAGCGCTCGTGTTCTCGCTGCTCACGTTCATCATCGCCATCCCGTCGGCCATCAAGGTCTTCAACTGGACGGCGACGATGTACAAAGGTTCAATCCACTTTGATACGCCGATGCTCTACGCCATCGCGTTCATCGGCTTGTTCACGATCGGCGGACTTACCGGACTCTTCCTCGCCGCGCTCGGCATGGACGTGCATGTCACCGCGACCTACTTCGTCGTGGCGCACTTCCATTACGTGATGGTAGGAGGCATGCTTGTCGCGTATCTCTCTGGACTGCACTTCTGGTGGCCAAAAATCACCGGCCGAATGTATCCGGAGCCGCCGGCAAAGCTCTCAGCCCTCATCACATTCATCGGATTCAACCTCACGTTCTTCCCGCAGTTCGTGCTCGGCTACATGGGCATGCCGCGGCGATATCACGTGTATCCGCCGGAGTTCCAGGTGTTAAACGTGCTCTCGACCGCCGGCGCATCGGTACTCGCGGTTGGACTGCTGATGCCGATGTTCTACATGCTGTGGTCGCTCAAGTATGGCGAGATCGCGGGAAATAATCCGTTCCGCGCGACCGGCCTCGAGTGGCAGACGACTTCGCCTCCACCCACGCACAACTTCCACGAGACGCCGATCGTCACACGCGAAGCCTACGACTATGAAAGCTTGACCGAGGAGGTCGAAGTTGTCGGATAGCACAATCTCCGCCGACCGGCTCCAGCATCATCACGAGCCTGAGCTGGTAGAACAGTTCGATACTCTTGAGCAGCAGAAGGACGTGTCCCAATTCGGGATGTGGGTCTTCCTCGTCACCGAGATCATGTTTTTCGGCGGGCTCTTCGCCGCCTACCTGATCTATCGCAACCTCTACAACCCGGCGTTCGTCATCGCCAGTTCGTCGATCGCCATCAGTTGGGGCGCTGCGAATACAGCAATTCTCATCTGCTCCAGTTTGACGATGGCGATGGCGGTCCATAGCGCCGCCGTAGGCGCGCGCAAGCTGCTGATCTTCTTCCTGGTGTTTACGCTCATCCTCGGCGGTATCTTTTTGGGAATCAAGGGGAAGGAGTATCACGATAAGTGGGTCGAGCACCACGTGCCCGGTGCGAACTTCGACTTCAACTATGAGCGCGCGGAGAAGGGAGAAGTGCTCGCGCCGGCCGATGTGGCATCGCAGACTTCGATCTTCTTCTCGCTCTATTTCGCGATGACCGGAATGCACGCGCTGCACATGATTATCGGCGCCGGCATCCTGATCGCGCTCATCTGGAAGTCGTATCGCGGCGCGTATCCGCCGCATCATTACACCATGATCGAAAACTTCGGACTGTACTGGCACTTCGTAGACATCATCTGGATCTTCCTGTTCCCGTTGCTGTACTTAGTCAGTCGAAGTCCGGTGCATTAAGAAAACACGACACGGATCGCACGGATGCTACGGATTACACGGATAAATCGAGGTAGGGCTAGCAATTCCAAGTCGAGCAAGTTTACGACCGACGATTGGGGAGAAATGGCGTATGGATTCAGGAATGAGAGGATAAGCAACGCCACCACAATGGAAGAACGAAAATTAAAAGATTTATCCGTCAAAATCCGTAACATCCGTGAAATCCGTGTCGTGTGTTGACGTTAGAATTTAGTCGAAGAGGAATAAGAAATGGCAGAGCACGGCGGCGAGCACATAGTTTCACCCACGATTTATGTGATCATCTGGATCACCCTGCTCTTCTTCACCGGGCTCACCACCTGGGTCGCCTTCCAGAATTTTGGCGTCTTCAACCCGATTATTGCCTTGCTCATTGCTTTCACCAAAGCAAGCCTGGTCGTGCTCTTCTTTATGCACGTTAAATACTCAAGCCGAATGATCGCCCTCGTCGTGGGTTGCGGGCTCTTCTTCCTATCGATTCTCATAACCCTCAGTTGCTCGGACTACATCACACGAAGGTTTAGCTAGCGAATCCGAATCCCACAGCGGAACTCACTCAGCAATCCCCCGCTCATCGCCGCAGAATCCCTGAAATTAGGCGGATTGTCCCAGCTTCTTACGTCTGCAAGGTTTGTGTCGCCAAACATTGGAAACGGTCTGTGAAAATTCTGGGATGAACAGACGGATTCCCGAGGGATTCTACGGATACTCATAGACATTGGGGCCAAACCTCCGTTTTTGTGGATAAAGTGGTGTATCTAATGGATGAAAGCCAGAGTTTTCAGTCGATTGCAATGGGACCGCCAACGGAACTGGAGTTGCAGGATGAGTTTGTTTTGTGACAAGTTGTCAGAATTGTTTGCGAGAGGTGACGGGTGTCGATTCAAAACAGAAATTTGTCGAGATCTCTAGTAATCGGTCTAGTGACTGCGCTTTTCACGCTGTCAGTTTGGGCCGCCGACGTGACTGCCCGCATTCGCGGAACAGTAACCGATCCGAGCGGTGCTGTTGTGCCTGGCGCAGAATTAGTCGCCACGAACGTGCAAACCGGGGTCGCATATACAGCTAAGGCGCAAACCAATGGAAGTTATGAACTACTGAATCTGCCGGTTGGAACGTACAACTTGGCGGCGAACGCTCCCGGATTCCAGGCCTTTTCGGTGAGTGGCATTAAGCTCAACATCGATCAACAGTACGTGCAGGACGTGAAGTTCTCGATTGGCAACACGACCGAGAAAGTTGAAGTCACCGCCAATCCCGTACAAGTCGACACGACGAACATTCAGCTTAGCAACGTGATCGAATCCAAGCAGATCGTGGATTTACCTCTGATCGGCCGCAATTGGACGCAACTGGAGCTTATATCGCCGGGAGTGCAGGCGGCGAACGATCGTTTCGGGACTTTCGCGGCAAACGGAGCGCAGTCGCAGCAATCGAGCTACCTTATCAACGGGACCGACACCAACGATCTGCCACTCAACACTGCTCTCTACATTCCAAGTCCTGATGCTCTCTCGCAGTTCAACCTGATTACCAGTTCGTTAAATCCGGAATACGATCGCAATTCCGGCGCGATCGTCAGCGCCTCGATCAAGAATGGGACAAACCAGTATCACGGTGACGCATTTGAGTTCTATCGCGATACATTCCTGAACACTCACAATTTCTTTCAGATCACTGCTCCCAAATTCCACCAGAATCTTTTTGGTGGCACGTTTGGTGGGCCGGTACTTCACGACAAAGCGTTCTTCTTTCTGTCCTATCAGGGCAACCGCGCGGTCCAGCCCCAGAGCGTAGCCAACAATACAGTGTTCTCGGCCGCTCAGTTGCAAGGCCAATTCGGAAAACTGTCCACCAATCCGATTCCAGGCACGCTTCTTGCGAAAACTGGATGCGCGGCGGGTTCGACCTGGGCCTCCTGCTTTCCTACAGGCACAGTTCCAACGTCAGCGTTTAGCCCGATTTCAACGGCGTTAGTGCAAAAGTACGTTCCGGCTCCGAACGCCGCGAATAATCAATACCTGTTCAATCCGACCCAACAACTCGTTCAGGACCAAGGCATCGCACGTTTGGACGGCAACGTCGGCAACAGCAATCAACTTTGGGGAATTTTGGTATTCCAGCACGCGCCTTCCAGCCGAGTTCTTCCGTTTACTGGAGCGACCCTGCCCGGATTCGGCGACGTGAATAAATCAGAGGTGCACCAATACACAGGATCATGGACGCACCTTTTCGGTTCCGCGACCTTGAATGAGTTGCGCTTGGGCTACTCACGACTGAACTTCGACGCCGTTGAGCCTCAGAATCCAGTCGCGCCTTCTTCGGTTGGGTTCGCCATCAACCCGCAAAATGCGAAATCCGCCGGGTTGCCGTTGATGAGCGTGACAGGGTTTTTCACCTTGGGATTCAGCAATAACGGGCCCCAGCCTCGCGTGGATCAAACTTATCAGGTGACCGATAACTTCTCGAAGATTGTCGGCAATCACTCGTACAAGTTTGGCTATGAGGGGCGGCGCTTTAATGTTGACAATCCCTTCTATGGCAACAACAACGGTAACTACAGTTTTGGAGGCACGGGTCAGTTCTCAACTGGGAATGCGGGGCTCGACTTTTTGCTGGGAAATCCAGATACGTATGGCCAAGGCGCGGGCGGCGTGATCAATGCCAACGCCTATGAGCATTACCTCTATGGTCAAGACCAGTGGAAATTCCGCGACAACCTGACGATCACGTACGGAGCCGGATGGCAAGTTGATACGCCATTCCACAATCGCCAATTCAAGGGAGAAGGTACGAACTGCTTCATTCCAGGACAGACGTCGACGATTTTCCCCACCGCTCCCAAGGGTCTTAACTATCCTGGCGATCCCAAGTGCAACGACGCCAGCGGAGCCA
>DATEMI010000604.1:0-6898 GCA_035275665.1 Terriglobales bacterium
TGCTGGAGCGTCGTCGCCCAGCACGAACGTCTTCTGCCCCATGGCATGGAACAGAGATTCGCATTTCCCGATCTGGTCCTGTGATCCGGCGGCCACGATCAACAGTTTCGCTGCGGCGGCTGCTTCCGGACGTCCAAATACGGGAGCGGCAATGTACTCTTGCCGGCGCTCGCGATGCGCGCCTGCAAGCCGCCGTGAAAGAGCCACACTGATCGTGCTGCACGAGATGTGAACCTTCCCGGGGGCAAGCAACTCCAGAATTCCTTGCAGATCAAAGACGGCAGATTCCAGTGCCGCTTCGTCAGCGAGCATGGTGATCACAGCATCACAA
Organism: Terriglobales bacterium; assembly: GCA_035275665.1. Lineage (GTDB taxonomy): Bacteria > Acidobacteriota > Terriglobia > Terriglobales > Acidobacteriaceae > Gp1-AA112. The sequence goes on from DATEMI010000604.1 coordinate 332, forward strand.
GCGGCTGCTGCTTGTCTTGGACGGTCGGCATTTCGCGCTCCGCTTGCGGCGAGTAGTTCCGCGCGGCTGCGGGTGCGGTTGTAAACGATCAGCTCATGTCCAGCTGCGATCAGCTTACGTGCCATTGACGAGCCCATCGCGCCAAGGCCAACGAAGCCGATTCTCATCGAGCCATTCCTTGAGGGGTAGTGGAAGGTTCCAATGTGCTCGCGTGAGTTTCGGTCTGTCCAGCACCGTGTAGTAGCGCGTCAAGCGATTCGAGCCAAAGCATCTGGCGCGCGAAGACACGGCCGAAGTTGAGCGACACAGAATGCGCGATCTCTTCCGAACTGGGAAGCGGGCGCTTGCCTTCGAGCTCCTGCGCGATTGAGGTGACCGGACGATCGGAGATGCCGCAGGGCACGATCAACTTGAAATATTCGAGGTCGGTCGTGACATTCAGCGCAAAGCCGTGGCTGGTGACGCCGCGCGAAATGTGAACGCCGATGGCGGCGATTTTTTTCTGATCCTGATTCCCGGATGCCTCCGAGCACGGAGACTCTTTTGGGGAATCGATTTGTTCTTTCTGTCCGGGGGCAGTGCCTTGCGTCCAAACTCCCGTCAGTCCACAAATCTGCCCGCAAGGAATGCCTAAGTCGCCGCAGGTGCGAATCAGCGCTTCTTCCATGCGACGCACAAATTCGACGGCTCCGAGGCGTGGTGAAAATCCACGCAGATCAAAAATGGGGTAGCCGACGAGCTGCCCTGGCCCATGAAAGGTGACATCTCCGCCGCGATTGCTCTCTAACAGCTCTACCCCGCGCTGTTTCAGCAGTTCGTTCGAAGCGAGCAGGTTCTTCCGGATCGCATTTCGTCCGAAGGTGATGACCGCAGGATGTTCGAGGAGAAGCAGAACATCGGGAATGCACGCTTGTTTGCGCAGTTCGACTAGCGACTGCTGGAGGTTCAGCGCTGTTCCGTAGTCAATCGTGCCGAGATGGAGGACTGCGATCATCATTGTTCGACTTTTTCCAGGTGGCCCCCGACTTTACAGGCTGCGGAAAACGTCAAACAGAACCGCCGGCGGTAGTCGGGGGGCGGAGGTCGCCGGAAGGCGAACTCCGAAGGCGACGATACTGCCAGCAATTGCGTAGAAACGCAGCCGCAACCACACGGCAGCCCCACCGCCTACCGGCGCCGGTTCCGTTGCTATCGTCGCGCCCGCATTTTTGGCAGCTTGTAAAGTCGGGAACTTCCACCAAAAGCGCGGCTTGCACCCAGCGGCAGCGTGCATCGATACCAAGCGCTTCCACTTAAAACCAACATACTCTATTTATTCCCAGCAGCAGCTCGCGCAATGTCTTTGCGATACTGCATGCCTTCGAAGCGGATCTTCTCCACGGCTTCATATGCGCGTGCAGTTGCCCCCGCGAGATTTGGACCGCGAGCTGTCACGCCAAGCACGCGCCCTCCGGCAGTCACGATCTGATCGCCGGAATGAGCCGTGCCGGCATGGAACACTTTTACATTGGGCACTTTGTCCGCTTCATCGAGTCCGTAGATCACTTTGCCGGTTGTAAACGAACCCGGATATCCTCCCGAGGCCATCACGATGCACACTGCAGGTTCTGGCGACCACTGCAGCATCTCCGCCGAAAGCGAGCCATTGGCCACCGCTTCGCACGCGGTGAGCAGGTCGCTCTCCAGGCGAAAGAGCACGGCTTGCGTCTCCGGATCGCCGAAGCGGCAGTTGAATTCGAGCACCATTGGGCCTCGTGCGGTCATCATCAGCCCTATATAAAGGACGCCTTTGTAAACCACGCCTTCGGCGCGCATTCCGTCCACTACTGGACGTGCGATGTGGTGGATGATCCACTCGCGCATCGTGGCATCAAGTAGCGCGTCGTTCGAATAGGCGCCCATGCCGCCGGTGTTCGGACCCGCGTCGCCATCGCCGACGCGCTTGTGGTCGCGCGAGGGAACCAGCGGGATGATCGTTTCGCCGTCTGTCATCACGAGGAAGGATAGCTCTTCTCCTTGCAGGCACTCTTCGATCACCACCTGTGCACCTGCGTCACCAACCAGTTTGCGGGCAAGCATCTCGCCGGCGACACGCGCCGCTTCGTCTTTAGTCTTGGCGATGATGACGCCTTTACCGGCGGCAAGTCCGTCGGCTTTAATCACGACCGGAGTTCCAAAAAGGGAAAGCGCTTGCTGCACCTCGGCGGGATTGCGGCAGATAGCGTAGTGCGCGCTCGGTATGTTCACGCGCTGCATGAATTCTTTCGCGAAGGCTTTGCTCGCCTCCAGGTGCGCCGCTTTTTGCGATGGGCCAAAGATGGCAAGACCGCGGCGCTCGAACTCGTCGACCACGCCCAGCGTGAGCGGGAGCTCAGGACCGACAACAGTCAGATCCGGTTCAAGTCGATGTGCGAGTTGAACCAGTTCATCGATGTTGTGCAGGTCGGCGGGAATGCAGGAGGCGTCATGAGCGATGCCGGCATTGCCCGGCGCGCAGAAAATTTCAGTCACACGCGGTGACTGCCGCAGCTTCCACACTAACGCATGTTCGCGGCCGCCACCGCCCAAAACCAGAATCCGCATTTTGCTCCGAATTGAAAACGCGAGGGAACAGGCAAGGGTAGGAGGTAGGAAATGGTGGTGTCAAACGGGGAGAACCCACGCAATAGGCAATAAGCAGTAGGCAATAGGTGAAAGCCTGGTTTGGTGTTGCCTCTCGCCTATTGCTTATTGCCTATCGCTTAACGCCGCCTCTCACGCACTCATCGAAGTCACATTCGCCTTGCGCGCGCTCTGGAACAGCGCGAATGCCGCGCCTTGGGGATCCATGACAATCGCAAAACGCCCGACTCCCTCCATCGAAAGCGGACCGAAACAGATCTGTGCTCCATTTCGCTTAGCTTTCTCGGCACTTGCATCGCAATTCGAGGTCTCGAAGTAAAGCAACCAGTGTGGTGGCGTGTTAGCAGGGACCTGCTCCGCCGAAGGAATTCCGCCAATGTAGTCGTCACCATTCTTGATGTGCAGATAGCCCGATGGATCTTTCTCGCTCTTCTCGAGTGTCCACCCAAAGAGTTTCGTGTAGAACTCGCTGGCGCGTGCTGCGTCAGACGTATTGAGGTCGGCCCAGCAGAAAGCGCCATCTACGTCCTTCGCTCCAATGCCCGAATGTTTTTTTGCTTGCCACAGGCAGAATGTAGCACCGGTCGGGTCCTGCACGACCGCCATGCGGCCAATATCCATTACGTCGAATGGTGGTGCGAGAACCGCGCCGCCGAGTTCGGTTACGCGTCGGGCCGAGTCGTCGGCATCGTCCGTCGCGATGTAGAGCATCCAGTGCGGAGGCACGCCTTGCGCCTGCTGATCTTTGCGGAGAGTGTAGCCTGCGGCGGCATCTTTGCCGTCGATCTTGAACATCGAGTAGTACTCGTCTGGACCCATCGGCATATCGTCAACGGTCCAGCCAAACAGGTCGGTATAGAACTTTTTCGCCGCGCCTTGGTCGGTCGTAGCCAGTTCCATCCAACAGAAGGATCCGGGTTTGAGTGTGCTTGTCATGGCGCGTGAGTATAACGCTGGCACCGGTCGCACGATTGTGAAATCTTGCCTTAATTCGGGAGTCGTAGGGATGAGCGGCGTCGTGCCGGCTACGATTGAAAAAACCTGAGCTGGATCATTTCTCGATTTCGTGATTTCGCAATTTGGCAATTTGAAATCACGAAATCGCGAAATCACAACTGAATTAACACCTTGGATTCACCAAAGATTCGCTTTGCACAATTTTCGTTGACAATTCGCCTTTTATTCGCAACACTGTGGAATGTATGGCTATCACCAAACGTCAACGACAGATCTACGACTTCCTTTCTAACTTTGTGGCGACCAAAGGATACTCGCCTTCCTTTGAAGAGATCGGGTCGGGCATGGGCCTGCGCTCGCTTGCGACCGTGCACAAGCACATCACCAATCTCGAGCGTAAAGGCCTGCTGAAGCGCGATTACAACCGCAGCCGCTCGATCGACGTGCTGCCGGTGAAAGGAATTCCGCGCGCCCGTCCGAAGCCCGCCGAAATGCTGCGTTTGCCTTTAGTGGGACGCATCGCCGCTGGTCGTCCGGTCGAGACTTATGAGAATCCTGAGACGATTGCGCTCGAAGACATCACCCGCTCGAAGGAAGTCTTCGTCCTCGAAGTTCGCGGCGACTCGATGCAGGACGAGCACATCGTCGACGGCGATTACGTGATGGTCGAGAAGGCAAAGAACGCGCGTGATGGCGAAATTGTCGTTGCACTCGTCGATGGCAGTGAGACTACGCTTAAACGTTTCTACCGCGAAGGTCCGAAAGTTCGTTTGCAGCCTGCCAATGCGACGATGGCGCCGATCATGGTCGCGGCAAACGCCGTGCAGATTCAGGGAAGAGTGATTGGGGTGTTGAGGAAGTATTAGAAGCAGCTGTTGGCTGCTAACTTCGAGCTGCTAGGTACTACTCAGCCCGGCGGGGCCGTTCGGCTTCTCGCATCAGTTGGACCGCTGGTGTGATTTCGAGACTCGTATGTTCTGTCATCCTGAAGCGCTTCTTTTGCGCGAAGGATCTCCGGCGATGTTTATGACTTATTTGCCGATAGGAAGGCTTCTTCACAATGCACTCTGCCGTTCCTGGTTAAGAGCCGAGAAAGTGCAATCCAATTCCGACGCATTGCCGGAGATCCTTCGCGCAACAGAAGCGCTTCAGGATGACAACTCTTGAGGAGCATCGAGTCGTAAACATCGCGAAGCTGGCTACGCACATGATTGCGTGCACGTCGTCTGACATTGTCCGGCAATTCCCACAAGAAACTTTTTTATTCACAGCCTACCCACAGCCGTGCCTCGAAGCTGAGCGATGAAACTGGAATTTCTCCGCTTACAATCCGCTGCTGGGACCTTGGCTACTGCAGACTTAAATCTCGAACGCGGCATGCCGGCGAGCATTGAAGCGGAACGCTCAATCCTCGGCGCCATCCTTCTCGACAATCTCGCATACAACGAAGCGGCGGAGACCCTCAAGTCCGACGACTTCTATCTGGACTCACACCGTCGTCTCTTCCAGCGCGTGATGGACTTGATGGAAACCGGACGTCCGGTGGATATCATCACGCTTACCGAAGAGCTCTCGAAGAAAAAAGAAGTCGAGTCGATCGGCGGCGTCGCGTATATCTCTTCGCTCACCGACGGACTGCCGCGGCGACCAAGCATTGCGCAGTATGTACGGATCGTCCGCGACAAAGCCCTACTGCGTGCGCTCATCAGCGCATGCAGCGCAGCGATGGCGCGTGCTGCCGATCAGGCTGATCCGGCAGAAGAGATTATCGATGCAGCAGAGTCGGCGATCTTCCAGATTTCTGAAAATCGCATCGGCCAGGGCTTCCTCGGGATTCCCGAGATCGTTAAGCAATCCTTCGGCAGCGTCGATGCCTTGTATGAGCGCGGCCAGCGCATCACTGGACTCGAGACTTACTACGAGAAGCTCGACGAGATGACCAGCGGACTGCAGCCGTCAGACCTGATCATCATCGCCGCGCGTCCTTCAATGGGAAAAACGGCTTTTGCTATCAACATCGCAGAGAATGCGGCGGTACGCGGCGGAAAAGTCGTCGGCGTGTTCTCGCTGGAAATGTCCCGTGAAGCTTTGGTGCTGCGCATGTTGTCGTCGCAGGCGCACGTCGATTCTCACAAGCTGCGCACCGGATTCCTGAGCCGCGAAGATCGGCAGAAGCTCGTCTCCGCTCTCAACTCTCTCGCCGAAGCCAAAATTTTTATCGATGACACGCCAGGAATCTCACTCACCGAGATGCGTGCAAAATCGAGAAGGCTCATGCAGCAGAACGGCAAGCTCGATCTAATCGTCGTCGATTATCTCCAGCTCATGAGCGGAGGCGGGGGTAAGCGCTACGAGAATCGTACGCAGGAGGTCTCGGCAGTTTCTCGCGGACTCAAAGCCCTGGCGAAAGAGCTCCGCGTACCGGTAATAGCACTCTCGCAGTTGAGCCGTGCTCCCGAGAGTCGCGGAAAAGGAGAGCAGCGTCCGCAGCTTTCCGATCTGCGCGAATCAGGTTCAATCGAGCAGGATGCTGACGTTGTAGCCTTCATCTTTCGCGAGGAGTACTACATGCGCAAAGACGAAGTCCCACCGGAGGTCGAAGGGGTAGCCGAAATCATAATCGCCAAGCAGCGCAATGGCCCGACGGGGAGCGTAAAGCTGGCATTCCTCAAGAATTCAACGCGGTTCGAGAACATGATGGAGGGAGCACCGCCGCCGGAATACTAGGCATTTCGGCGGTCGGCACTCGGCAATCGGCAGTTCGGCAAAATAGGGCATACTCGGCACTGAAAAGATTCACCAGCCCGCGAACGTCAGATTTGGATTAGGGGTCATGCCGGTTTGGCCGAATGCCGACCGCCGAGTGCCGCAGCAATTGCCCAAGCTGTTGCGTCTGCAAAATTTCCACATCGAGCAGCTCTCGATTTTTCCCAACACTACTCTCGGTTTTGGCATTCTAAGTATGCATGCGGTTTCGAGGACACTCCA
>DATEMI010000605.1:0-2940 GCA_035275665.1 Terriglobales bacterium
GGGACGGATTGCATTGGGATCTCCTTTGGTGCCCGTTGATGAGCCGTCGCCAGCTCCGAGTGAAATCGTAGCGGCTGCAAGCGCGAGCGATGCAACGGCCGTTCGCGTGATGAGGTTTAGCCGCCCGGTGCGTCGCGGAGTGATGTCGATTTGATCTTCGATTTTCATATTTTTTGGTTTGTTGAATTCTTCGTCTCGCAGAATGGCTTCACGATTTCCCAGCCGTGCTTCTTCCCATTCATCATCTGCTCACGAGCAACAGCGAGAATTCAGCGCAGAATGGCCAAGACAATTTGGGGCTGCCGGTGCGAGAAGGAGCGAAGTAAAGGGGGCACGGTCGAGCCGAATCATCTACGCGGACAGTCCGGATGCCGTCTCGTTATGGCGCAAATGTCGAAGCAATCGAAGCAATCGACGCCTGCGCGACTCGCGATTCCGTTGGATAGTTGTGCTCGCGCCACGCACCGAAGCCACCCAGCAACGGGTGAACGCGGACCATGCCGTTCCGGCGGAGCAACAGCGCCGCTCGCGCGCTGCTCTCTTCGTTCGGACACGAGCAGTAGAGAACCACGTCGCGGTCGCGGGGAATTTCTCCGTGGCGAAGCGGCAATTCATCCAGCGCGATGTGCCGTGCGCCGCGGATCAGCAATGGTTCCACTTCGAGGTCCGAGTCAGGACGCAAGTCGAGGATGATCTGAAGCTGCGAATCAGTCTGGCAGATTTGGTTCTGTACTTTCCCGACAATCCAATTCTTCAGAGTCCTGTTTACGTACCCAACAGCGAGAATTCCATTCGGAGGGGCCAATAGAATATCGGGAACTTCGCGCCGTTGGCGCAACGAGAGAGAAGAGTCTAAAGCTGAATTACCGGGGTAGAACTGCCGGAGGCGCAGCGGAGGAAGACTCGCCTTCGATCATCCGTTTGGCTTCTGACAGCAACGCCTGGGCTACGATCCAATCACGCCACTCATCACCGGGCTCTTCGCCGGCTTTGGGAATCTTTTCTTCGAACATCTTGTTGCAGGCAGCGAGCGTGACGCGCGCTTCATCCGCTTGTTTCAGATTGAACTGAGACATGGCAATGACAGCGAGCGCGTCTGCCTTGGGATAGCGCAATCGGCTTTCGCTTGCGAGCTGAGCCCATTTTATGGCTTCTCCGTAATGACTCAAGCGGAACTCTGCCAGCGCTTTGCAAAGCCGGAAGTAAGGAAGCGACGATGAATTTGAGCCGTGAGTGACGGCAACATTGGCTAATGCGGCTACCACTTTGAGATCCGCTCCAGATCCGGGAAGTATCAGGCAATCCTTTGCCATCTGGTCGGCGACGGACGGATTAGTCGCATTTCCAAAACGAGAAATGATCTCCCCGCACAGACGGCGGTACCTTTCGACATCATTCTTTGCCACGAGCAGAGGAACCTGCAGGTGATACAGATCAGAATCGGTCGGGTCCGCCTTGCGTAGTTCGTCGGCGAGGATTTCTGCGTCATTCCATCGGCCGCGCTTTGCGAATGTGTTAACCGTGTACGCGTACATCTCCCTGTAGTCGAGTCGTGATAAGAGAGCCGGGGCCACGAATTCCTGCAACAACGGCCTTATCTCATCGAACCGTTGCAGGTCTTTGAGGATGGCCACGATGAGACGGAAATGTAGTGCCGGCGTGGATTCAAGCCTGTGAGATTGTCGGCGCAAGACCAGTGCCTTCCTGAACGTGGCCTCCGCATCAGCCTTTTTGTTCTGATAAGAGAGCTCCCACGCCAAACCTTCGAGATGGGCTGTCTCGACTTGTTGACGCATGTGTTCACGCGTTTGTCTCTCGATCATCAGCCACCGCGTCGTCGTAATCAGGCTGATCACAAGCAAAACAAAGGTCAGAGCAATGCCAAGGAAAGCGAGTTTGTTCCTTGCGACTAGCTTTCGGAATCTGTAACTAGCGCTGGGCGGGCGCGCCAAAACCGCCTCACCCGAGAGATAGCGCTCGATATCCATGGCTAGCCCGTTGGCGGTCGCGTAACGCCGTGTTCGATCCTTTTCGAGCGCCTTCATGACGATCCAATCCAGTTCGCCACGCATCTCGCGAATGAGCTTCGGCACTTCCACTCGATGATGTTTCGAAAGATTCACCCGATCTGCTGTGGTCATCGCGGTGAGTCGTGTGGAGGGAAGCGCGGGTTCTTCATCGCGAATAACCCGCCGCACTTCGTCGAATCCAGCTTTAAGAAGTTCGCGCGTATCGAAGGGCGTCGTACCTGTAAGCAACTCATAGAGCAGCACACCCAGGCTGTAGATGTCCGTGCGAGTATCAACGTCGGCACTGGTGAGCGCCGCCTGCTCCGGACTCATGTAAGCCGGCGTGCCGATTAGCATTTCACAGGCAGTGAAGATGGTTTTATCAGTCAACTGCTGGCCGGCGGTAGCCTTGGCGATGCCGAAATCAATGACCTTCGGAACCGGCTTGCCGTCTGCGGCTGTCGTGACGAGGACGTTTGACGGCTTGATGTCTCGATGGATGATTCCTTTCTGGTGCGCGTGCTGTATCGCGTCGCAGACATGAACAAACAGTTCCAGACGCTCGCCAAGCGGAAGGGAATGATGATCGCAATAATCGCTGATCTTCATGCCTTCGACCAGTTCCATCACGAAATAGGGCCTTCCACTCTCCGTCGTGCCCGCATCGAAAACATGGGCGATGTTCGGATGCTCCATCAGAGCTAGTGCCTGTCGTTCGGCCTCAAAGCGTGCAATCACGCTTTTCGTGTCCATCCCCGGCTTGATAACCTTGAGCGCGACGCGGCGGCAAACCGGCTCCTCCTGCTCCGCGACGAAAACGATACCGCAACCTCCTTCGCCGATTTGCCGGACTAATTTGTATCTGCCGACGCGGTCTCCCGGCTTTTCCCCTGCAGCGACTCTCGATCTCCCCATACTGATTGAGCCAGTG
>DATEMI010000606.1:0-3959 GCA_035275665.1 Terriglobales bacterium
CCGGTTGAGACCCTGTCAAAATTCAGCGCGATGTTCTTGAAGTCAATTTCGTCGAGAATACTCGCTTTGTTTGAATTCATATGGGTTTCAAGAGCAGGTCCGTTTTGGGCGACGCTGGACGCCGAGCCCTCCGATGTCACTTTCGCCGGCGCAGTGGCTACTTCCTTATTGTTCCGGAGAAACGCAACTTGCACGTTCGGTCCATGTCCGTTCCACTCGACCTTGTAAGTTCCGGGGTTTAATTGCTGATTCGCTACGAGCGTCGGCGATTGGATGTCGATGCTCTTGCTGTTCTTGGTTGCCGCAAGTGAGACAAGCGGAGCTGACAGCATAAACGAGAGCAGAAACACGAGATTCTTTTTCATAAAGCATTCACTCCTATAAATGTGTCCTACTTATGTAGACGCGCGAAAGCAAAGGGTGCGCGAGATCTCGCTGATGAACGCTCGCGTTGCTGATACAACGGTTGCCTGAGCAATGGGACATGCGCCCGAGCCAATTACGTATTCAATCATTGGCGATGATGAGCAGAGCGTGGACGCTGTGGACACCGATGGACTACGTGGACATGGGCGCAGCGCTTTCACCGTGTTCAGATTCGGACAGTGCTTTGCACATTTGGCTGTGAGGCATTGGCGTTTCTTCTCGAAATACCTCGTAAGTGTTTGAACGCATTACCATCCGTTGAATCAAACAGTGGAAGCAGCAATGCTCTCAAAATCGTGGTTTCGAGGAATTCATGCATCCGCTGACCTACGACTTTCGCTATGGTCTGCGCGTCCTGCGCAAGAGTCCCGGTTTCACGATTGTCGCGCTGCTCACGCTTGCTATCGGCATCGGAGCGAACACGGCGATCTTCAGCATCGTCGACGCTGTGCTGCTGCGGCCTCTAGCTATGCAGAAGCCGGAACGAGTGATGCTGCTTCAGGAAATCTGGCAGGGACACGGTGGTGGCGGAGTTTCGGTCGGCAACTACTCTGACCTTCACGAAGTTAGCCGCTCATTCTCGAGTCTCTCAGCGTCGGCTTCCGCAGCCTTCAATCTTGCGACCGAAGATACTCCGGAGCGCATCGACGGCGAGAAGGTCACGGCGGAATACTTCAATACGTTTCGAGTACCGCCGCTGATGGGACGCTACTTCACTCGTGAAGAGGATGCGCTCGGGCACAACGCCGTCGCCGTTATCAGCGAAGACCTGTGGCGAACGCGCTTTCACACTGATTCGACGATTCTGGGCCGCAGCATCCACGTGAATGGCGCTCCAACCGCCATCGTGGGAGTGATGCCGCGCAGCTTTGATCCTTTGCTGAGCAAATCACAGATCTGGGTTCCGGCGGCGTTCACCCCAGCCCAGCAGAAGGATCATGACAATCATTACCTGATCCTCTTCGCGCGGCTCAAGGATGGTGTCTCGCTGCAGCAGGCCCGCGCCGAAATGCAGGTGATGGCTGCACGGCAGGCGCAGCTTTATCCCATCGACGACAAAGATCGCGGCTTCAATCTGACTCCGCTAACGGATGCGCTGTTGGGCGATCAGCGCGTGACGTTGTTCACGGTGCTTGCAGCCGTAGGATTCGTCCTGCTCATCGCGTGCGCTAACATCGCCAACCTGCAGCTGACGCGTGCGCGAACGCGACAAAAAGAAATGGCTGTGCGCGCCGCGCTGGGTGCGAGTCCGAGCCGGATCGTGCGGCAGCTTCTGGCTGAGAACGTGGTGCTGGCGCTCCTGAGCGCAATTGTGGGAATTGCGGTAGCCGCAGCCGGCGTGAAATGGCTCGTGGCCAGCGCGCCCGCGGGCGTGCCCCGCATTGAAGATGCGCACCTGGATTTTCGCGCACTGCTGTTTGCGGCAGCTATTGCACTGTTCTCAAGCATTGTCTTCGGCATGACGCCGGCATTGCGCTCTGGCGCTGTGCGGCTCACGCAGGCGCTCAACATTTCCAGTGCAATCGGCAAGAGCACACGCGATCGAGTTCGCAACGCGCTGGTTGTGGGTGAAGTCGCGCTGGCTCTGATGCTGCTCGCGGGTGCGGGATTGCTCGTGCGCAGTGCGCTTGCCTTGTCGAAAGTTCAGCCGGGATTCGATACCGCAAATCTGATGGCCGGACGAGTAGGGCTTTCGGAGAGGGTTTACAGCGAACCGGCAGTGGCGAGACAAACCTTCGAGTCCATCCTTCGCAATGTAGAAGAATTGCCAGGAGTGCAGGCTGCCTCGGTAGTCTCTCGTGCTCCGATGATGACCGGCGGCAACAGCAATGGCTTGCTCGCCGAAGGACAGGCATTTGATCCGTCGAATCTCGTCGATGCCCGCCTGCGCGTGGTGACGCCCGGATATCTGAACACGGTTCGTGTTCCGCTGAAGACAGGCCGCGAATTTACTCCGGCAGATACGCGCGAAACCACCTTCGTCACTTTGGTGAACGAAACCCTCGCGCGCACCATGTGGCCTGGTCAGAATCCGATCGGGAAACGCTTTGCATGTTGCGAAGCTGGTCCGAAGGGACGACTTGATCCCGTGTGGCACGAAGTCGTAGGCGTAGTCGGCGATACCCACGCCTGGGGACTTGATCAGCAGGTGCAGCCCGAGTTCTACCTGCCTATCGCGCAGATGCCGCCGGCGGCATGGGATTGGGTGGGCCGCACCATGGACGTTGTCGTTCGTACTGGTGGTGCTCCGCTCTCGGTAGGTGAGCTGCGATCGGCTGTAGCGAAAGCAGCGCCGGGAGTGCCGATCTACAACGTCACGACCATGCAACAGAGGATCTCGACGCAGCTCGAGCAGTCCCATTTTGACACTTATCTGCTGACCATCTTCGCGGCTACCGCGCTGCTGCTCGCTGCTGTCGGGATTTATGGCGTGCTCTCGTACACCGTCGCGCAGCGCACCAGGGACATCGGCATCCGCATGGCGCTGGGTGCAACGCAAACAACCATTGCTCGCGACGTGCTCTCGCAAGGCCTGCTGCTCACCGGAATCGGATTGGCGATCGGGCTGAGTGGAGCGCTCGTATGCGCTCGGCTCATCCGGAGCATTTTGTACGGAGTGCATCCCACGGACGTGACGACGTTCTTCGTGGTCTCCGTCCTGCTTGCGTGTGTTGCTCTGCTGGCGAGCTATCTGCCGGCACGCAAGGCGAGCCGGGTGGATCCGATGGTGGCGCTGCGATATGAGTAAGGGAGATCCGCCCCTCTCGGCTGCACGTTCCCTAGCATTTCATATTTCCACACCACAATCGCGAAGTCAGGAAATCACGAAATTCTCAAGACGGCGGTTGGATCCACGTCACACGTAGTGCAAAAGATACAGGATCAATACGATGAGCAGAATCGTTCCCAATGCGCTACTGGGGTAGTATCCCCATCCGCGACTGTACGGATACACCGGCGCTGTTCCTGCGGCCAGAATCAGCAGAATGATGAGTAAAACCAGAATCATACGAGCGAAATTCCTCCCAGCATCTCTGATTCCGAACTCCGCGCATAGGTTGGCGTGAGCTGGCGCGCAGCTGCGCTACTTCGACTTTTTCAAATGGATCTTGCGGAAGACCACGCTGTCGGGAACGACTAACGTGCCATCGATGGTGTCGCCGTTGACTATAACTTTCCAGATGCCACGCGGCATTTCCCATGTGAGCGTCTGGTTGGATTTCTGGTAAGTCCACTCGCTCGCGCCCATCGTCACCGCCTTGCCATCAACGATCTTGTCGGCTTGAACCGTGATTTTGTCTTCGTGAGGCTTCGAGAATCGGAAGACCACATCCTCATCGTGGCACGGGGACGGCCTTACCTGGCACAACGAGGTTCCGGTCCAATTACCTACCAGATCAGAAATTTGAGGTGCGGTGACGGGAAGGGCATGGTTTTGAAAAGCAAAAACGATTACTGCCAGGATTAGGGTTCGCATGGCACGCTGACGTTCCTTTGTTCTAGTGCAAGATCCACGTTCTCGGTATCCAGCA
>DATEMI010000607.1:0-10051 GCA_035275665.1 Terriglobales bacterium
ATTGAGGATTCCGTGACTGCTGCGCGCAAATCCTTATTGCGTCCTCCCGCTCTTCGATCCGGAGACACGATCGCGATCGTCGCTCCTGCGGGGGCTGTCGATCGCGCGGAGTTTGCAGCGGGAGACGCTCGCCTTCGCGAGCTTGGATTCAAAGTCGTCTACTCGGAACCGATTTTTCAACGCGAAATGTATTTCGCCGGAAGCGTTCAGCGACGAGCCGACGAGCTTCACGAAATGTTCCGTGCGCCGGAAGTAAAGGCAATCATCTGCGCGCGGGGCGGCTACGGGACGAACCATTTGCTGCCGCATTTGGACTTCGACGTTATTGCCACCCACCCAAAGATCTTTTGCGGATACAGCGACGTCACCACGCTAACGACCGTGTTTCTCGAACGAACTGGTCTGGTCGGATTTCATGGGCCAATGCTGGCGAAAGATTTCTCCAGGCCGGATGGAGTTCACCTTGAGTCATTTCTGAACGCCACTTCGGGAAATCAACAGTTCAGTCTGTCCGGCGGAGATTTCCCGCAGCTCGAAACGATCTATCCCGGCCAGGCTGACGGTCAACTCTATGGCGGTTGCCTGTCGCTGCTCGTCGCCTCGCTGGGCACGCCATACGAAATCGAAACGGAAGACTCAATCCTCTTTCTCGAAGACCTTGGCGAGTGGCCGTACCGCATTGATCGGATGTTGATGCATCTTAAGTACGCGGGCAAACTGGAGGGCGTCCGCGGAATTATCTTTGGCGAAATGAAAGACTGCGGACCGCCGGCTGGAGCCGATTACACGCTTCAGCAAGTGATTGCGAGAATTCTCGGGGATTTAAAGATTCCGGTCGCGTTCGGGTTGCGCTCCGGACACGTGAGCGGGGAAAACGTCACGCTGCCGATCGGCGTACGCGCACGATTGACGGTGAGCGACACCCTACGGCTCGACATTCTCGAATCGGCGACTGTGCCGCAAGCAGTCGAAAGCAAGGCAGGCAGGAATTGAGCGAGCGCCAACATGTACACCTGATCGGCATTTGCGGCACGGCGATGGCTGCATTGGCGGGATTGTTGAAGCAGAGAGGATTTCACGTTAGCGGCTCAGACGCTGCAGCGTATCCACCGATGTCCGATCTGCTGCGCAGCATGAATATTCCCGTCGCGGAACCTTACTCAGAGGCGAACCTGAAGCCGCGTCCCGACCTGGTAATTGTGGGCAATGCGATCTCGCGCGGTAATGTCGAGCTGGAGCATGTTCTAGACCACCACATCCCCTTTCGCTCGTTGCCGCAAATTCTGCATGAGAGCTTTCTCCGTGGACGCGAGCCGATCGTCGTTGCCGGCACTCACGGTAAAACCACGACAACATCCATGCTGTCATGGATCTTTCAGACTGCTGGGCTCAATCCTTCATTCCTGATCGGCGGCGTCGCGGAAAACTTCGGGACGAGCTTCGCCTTGCGGCAGAGCAAGCACTTCATCCTTGAAGGCGACGAGTACGACACTGCATTCTTCGACAAGGGACCGAAGTTCCTGCATTATTTCCCTGACGCAGTGATCCTGACCTCGGTCGAATTCGATCACGCCGACATTTACAAAGATCTCGATGCGGTAAAGACATCGTTCAAGCGGCTCGTGAATCTCATTCCACGAAGCGGTTACCTGATCGCCTATGACGATTCGGCGAACGTGGACGACTGTATCGCGCGCGCCTTCTGCAAGGTTGAGCGTTATGGAAAGAAGAAGGGATCGGCGTGGCGCATTCGTGAAATGAGCTTCGCTCCCACCGAAACTACCTGGACTGTGGAGCACGAGGGGCAGCCCTGGGCAGAACTTCGAATGGGACTCGCGGGCGAGTACAACGTGCTGAACGCGACCGCAGCGGCGGCCATGGCTACTCGATACGAGATTCCCATCCCGGTAGTCCAGGAAGCGCTCGCGACGTTCAAAAGTGTAAAGCGTCGTTTGGAGGTCAAAGCCGAAGTCGGTGGCGTCACGATTATCGATGACTTCGCGCATCATCCGACCGCCATTTCGGAAACGCTCAAAGCGCTCCGCACGCGCTACAAAGGGCGGCGCCTCTGGGCGATTCTTGAACCGCGGTCTAACACACTTCGCAGAAACATATTCTTCAACGAACTCGTGAACAGCTTGAGTAAAGCCGACGAGGTTGTACTTGCGAGCGTCTTCAAGGCCGAAGCCATCCCGGAAAACGAGCGGCTGTCCAGCTCGGCGCTGGTGAAGGAACTCAAGCGGCAGGGACACTCCGCGCGCGAGTGCAAAGATGCAGATGCCATCGTGGAATCCGTAACTCCCGAACTGCGCGAGGGCGACGTTGTGGCCATTCTCTCCAACGGCGGCTTCGGAGGCATTTATGAGAAACTTCCTGCGCGGCTGGCTACGCCGGCATGAGAGTGATTGAAGCCTGCTTTTTAATGAGACGAACTATTCGTCATTTCCCTGCTGCTGGCACATTCTTCCTCGTAATTCTCCTTTCCGTTTCTGGTCTATGCCAGAGAGAATCCAAACTCGACTACACGGTCACATTTGCCGACGCCGTTCACCATCATGTGCACGTCAGCATGACCTTCGATCCGGAGGGCGCCGGCAATGCTGTTCAGCTCCCAGTTTGGAACGCACTTTACCAGGTACGCGATTTTGCGAAAGATGTGATTTCAGTAAAGGCTTCGACGCAGTCCGGGGAGACGCTTCCTCTTTATCAGGTCGATAAAACCACCTGGGAGTTCCGTCCGAAGCCAGGATGGGTTGTGATCGATTACGACATCGTGATCGACGAGGCTGGTCCGTTTGGTGCGCAATTTAATCAGCATCATGCTTTTCTGAACTTCGCCGAGTTGCTGATGTATCCGACCAACGGTCGAGAACTTCCCATTTCGGTTCGCCTGCAGCAAATCCCAGCGCAATGGAAGCTGGCAGCGCTGCTGCCGGGGGATGAGCTGCCGGCGGGACCTGGCGTTCCATTTGGCTATTTGCTACGTGCTGCAAATTACGATCGACTAGTGGATAGCCCCGTAGAGTTGAGCAACTTTGCGGAGAGCGATTTTACGCAGAATGGGGCAAAGTATCGAGTCGTCGTCGACGCCGATGCGGCTGATTACAGCATGCCTCCCATTGTGGATTTTCTAAAAAGGATCACCGCCGCCGAGACCTGGTGGATGAATGATCGGCCTTTCGACACCTACACCTTCATCTATCACTTCCCTCACGGCCCTGCCGGCGGCGGCATGGAGCACGCCTACGGCACCGCCATCGACCACTCCGCAAACGATCTCAAAGACGTGAACAGTCTGGAATCGACGAGTGCGCATGAATTCTTTCATCTCTGGAATGTGAAACGGATTCGTCCACAATCACTCGAGCCAATCGATTACACGCGGGAGAATTACACCCGCGCTCTATGGTTCAGCGAAGGAGTCACGAGTACGGTCGGCGATCTCGCCCTACTGAAAGCAGGCCTCCTCGATCCGACGGAGTACTTGCGCCGGCTTGCCAGAGGGATCACTGTTCTGCAGTCTCGACCGGCGCATCTCACGCAATCCGCAGAAGAATCGAGTCTTGATACCTGGCTGGATAAGTATCCGGACTACCGCACACCTGAGCGCAGCATCAGCTACTACAACAAAGGCGAGATTCTGGGTGTGTTGCTCGACTTGAAGGTTCGCGATGACTCGCATGGCGCCTATTCTCTTCGCGATCTCTTTCAAGCCATGAATCGCGACTACGCTAAGCAAGGCAAGTTCTTTCCCGATTCGGAAGGAGTGCGCGAGGAGGCGGAAAAGCTCGCCGGCACGAATCTGCGCAGCTTCTTCGAGCAATATGTCGCGGGCACGACCGAACTGCCTTACGACTACTTATTCAAGACAGTCGGCCTGGTGATCACCCGTGAGAGCCAAACGATCGTCGATCCCGGCTTTACGGCCACTCGCAATTTTCGTGGGCCGCTGATCATCGAGGAAGTGTATGGCGACGAAGCCCGGGAGGCTGGACTATCGGAAGGAGACGAAATCGTCAGCATCGACGGTCGTACGCCACTGCGAGGACTCGACCAGCAATTCGACAATTCCAAGCCCGGAACCACTGTGCGAATCGACATCATGCACCGTGGAACGCGAAAGGAAACTTCTCTGCTACTAAGCCAACGGGAGATAGAAGCATACGTATTTCGTGATCTGCCAGGCGCGACTGCCGCCCAGTTGGCGCGCCGCAATGCCTGGCTGCATTCTGAAGATCAGACCCCCCGCTCTGCTCCATGATCACACTGATCCGCACTGTCGCAGCAGTGCTCTTCACCTGCGTTTCCACCTTTCTTGGAGCACTCATCGGATTTCCCGCGACGTGGCTCACAGGCAGTGCCGACACGCTCTTCGCGATCGCAATGTGGATCACGCGCTCCGGCCTGAGCATCGCCGGAGTACGCGTTGAGATCGAAGGTCTGGAGCAGATCGATCGCGACGCTACTTACATTTTCATGTGCAATCATGTATCGAACCTCGATCCTCCGATTCTCATTCCGAAGCTGCCGCGCCGAACCTCAGTATTGGTAAAACAAGAACTGTTTAAAATTCCCATTCTTGGACGAGCCATGCTCATGGCCGACCTCGTTCCGGTAGACCGGCGCAATCGCGAGGCTGCGGTTAACAGCATGAGAGAGGCTGAGCACGTAATGGCTCGCGGACTCAACATGACCGTCTTCCCTGAAGGCACGCGCTCGCCGGATGGCAGACTGCTGCCATTCAAGAAAGGTCCGTTCTATCTTGCGATGGACAGCGCCGTTTCCATCGTTCCCATTACGATACTGGGCTCGGAGCTGCTCATGCCGAAAGGGAGCAGCACAATCCATCCGGGAGTGGTGACATTGAAATTTCACCAGCCGATTTCGCCAGCCCAGTTTGCCGAAAAAGAAGACTTGATCGCCGCTGTAAGACGAGAAATCGCCTCAGGCTTACCGTCCAGTCTGCGCGAAACGGATCTTGATTCCTCGGCGTGACATCTCTCGCTGGAAGATGTCGGCCGGCACATCCGTTTCCTGTCGAATGCCGCCGCGTTTCGCAATCACGCCGCTCACCATCATCTGCAGCACTACCGAAGCCGGCCATGCGGTGGTGCGCATCATGGAAGTCAAGCCTGTCCGGCCGTCATACTCATCAACCATGGTGTACGAGAGCACGCGTTTTGCAGCGTGAGCTTCAATCCGCATGATCGTGACATCCGGCTCTTCGCCTGAGAGTTTTTCCAGAAACAAATGAGACGTCAGCTCGCGCGGGCTCACTTCTCCGGAGTCCAGTCGGCGCTTTTCGCTCGAAAAGAAACCAAGGTCGTAGAGACCGCGAATGAGCTTGTAGTGGTCGGGATAGCGCAACGTCTTCTCGAAACACTCTCCGACTTCGCCTTGAAAGGTCTCCGGCATCGTGGAAGTGCCGCCAGAAGTGTGAAATGCCACCAGCGGCTGAAAGCCCCGTACGCGAAACTCTTCTGGTTCAGTCAAGGGCTCGATTTCTACAACCTTGCCCTTCTTCAGCACGCGGGCGGATTCAACATATTCGTTGATTAAGCCCTCGACCGAGAACACGAGCTGATACTGAAATGGCGGGCGAGGATTCTTGGGAAGACCGCCCACATAGAGTTTCAGTGCGTCGATTGCGGGTGCTTTCCCCCGGCGTGCCCTACCACGATCCGGCTTTTGTTCGCTGCAAATACGCCGCACAAGATCGCCTGCGAGAATGCTCGCCATACCGGGAGAAAGGCCGCAGTCTGGCGCGAGCCCGATTCCGTTTTTTTCCGCCTCGGCGCTCATCGCCAGCGTTTTGCGAACAACGGTGTTGTTTCCACCGAGGTCGGCGAAATGACATGCGGCTCCGACCGCCGCGCGGGCAAGCCCCACATTAAAAAAATATGGAACAGCAGAAAGGGTTCCGTCGTGGTCACGCATCAATGCGCCCGCTGCGTTCTCATCGGCAGCGTCGATCGCGACCGGACGAACGGGAGCGCCTTTCTTGCCGTGGATCTTCGCGATGAATTTTGCGGCTTCCTGGGCCTTCTCGAGATCAACGTCGACCAATGTGACGAATTCGACTTCGCGCGAACGCGCCATGTCGAACGCCGCCGCCGAGCCCATCATTCCTGCTCCGATTACAAGTAGCTTCATCCGATGTTCGCTCCCGAACTTAACCCGCTACGTAAAGCGTTGCCCGAAGAAACTAGGGAGTGTAACCGAGGAGAGGCTTACTGCAAAGTTCTGCGATTAGCCGATGCCGAGTTCGTCGGCAGCTTCAAGAGGTGTGCCGCAGCGGCGGCAGATCACGGCCGAACAATCGCCGCACGTAAGGGGATCGGTGACTTCAACGGCGCACTGTGGACAGTAGAGAACGTGCTTTCCGTTTGACGATGGAGGTGTAGTCGACACGCCCATGCAGCGTACCACAGACGATTTCGCGAAGGTGCAGAACTACTCGTCGCCGGTAGGAATAATTCCAGCGTTCTCGACCATCAGAATGACAGTTCGCTGCGGAGCGCGAGTGCGGTGCAACACGCCTTTGGGGACCACGAAACCCTGTCCAGAAGAAAGCTCCACGTCCTGGCCTTCGAGATCGATCAACAGCTTTCCATCGATGACGTAGAAGAATTCATCATCGTCATCATGCTTGTGCCAGTGATATTCACCTTCAATTACGCCGAGGCGAACCACCGAAGCATTTACTTTGCATAAAGTCTGGTTGTACCACTTGTGCGGTGCATTCGCGGCAAGTGAATTGATATCGATTACTTCAAGGCCTTCGTGCAGGACATTCAGGCGGGTGTCGTAGGGATACTGTCTCGCTGTGCTCATGGCTGAAATGATATGCGCAATCGGAGTGGCCAGCGCCTTCTTCGTCCCACCCTGAAGACACAACACAATTCTGAACTTACTTCTCTGTGAGAACCAACTGTCCGTTTTCGATTCTAAGGTCGCTGACAAACTCCGGCAGCTTGAGCTGTTCGTGAGTGGATGGATCGGAGAGCTTCTTTTGAACCTGCTCCTGAACAATCGATATCGGGACCGGCATGCTGCCGATCTGAAATCTTGTGGGTACAAAATCAACATATCCGTCTTTGCTGCCTATGCGTCCGCTCAATGTGACGACGACATCTTTGCCTGCGACTTGCGCAGTGAATTGACTCTTGACCTGATCGCCGTCAAAGACAACCTGCTCATCTTTGAGCGGCGCCTGCTCGGCGGAGATTCCCGTTTGCGAACTCAGTGCCGCCGTTTCTGAGGGCTGCGGACTTGACGCTGCGAATGCTGCGGCGACTTCGTCAGAACTAATTCGCGCTTCGACTCCCGTTTGTCCGCTCTGATGCGCCTGCTCCAAATCGCTCAGCTTACTTTGAAACGAGTTCGCATTTGCGACCACCTGCGCGGCGGGAACGTGCCGTGACACGAGCCGTTGTGGATGCTGCAGCATGAGGCCGATAGAAATGACGGCTGCGGCAAGAAAAAACCAGCGGAGAACGCGGTATACCTTCAAAACAAGGCTCCAGAGAAACGCTTGGAGCCTACAACATCACACAAAGGACCGGTGCGAATAGATTACCTTCGGGCAATTCGGTGATAGAACGGATACAAGCCTGCATCGATCCCAAGGAATGGCGCATGTATTTCGTTGAAATGGAAACGGAATCCTGCGGGATACGGTTGCTACCGCACGAACTACGCCGCTTGAGGCAATTTTCCTTCCGGTGTGAGCTTGTCCACCAAAGTCGGCAGAATGCGGGAAAGAGCAACGCTAGCGATCGCGGGAGGAATGCCGACGCGACTGGCGATTTGCTGCAGCCGGTCCTGACCAATCAGTCCCTGGACCTGCTGCGGAGCGATTGGCTGGTTGGCCCCACTCCCAATCCAGGACTGCACGACTCCACCGAGCCCTTGTGACTGTGCGTTATTCACCAATCCGGAGAGTCCCTCGCGATTGGCAAACATGTCCATAGCAGTCTGCACCAGGCTGGCATGCTGCTGTTGGCTGACTTCCGAATGCTGCTCGACTGCTTCCATTACTCTATCGAAGATGCTCATAGTTTCTTCTCCTGCCTTGGATTCAATGGAGAGATGGACTGACAATAATGGTCGGTTGTCCGCGCCAGACTGTAAACTGGGTTTACCCATGAAATTCGGCGTACTCGTCTTCCCTGGATCGAACTGCGATCACGACGCCTATTACTCGATCGAATCTGCAGCCAAACAGCCAGTCACATTTCTATGGCATGCCAGTCACGATCTTGAGAACTGCGATGCAATCATTGTTCCCGGCGGCTTTGCCTATGGCGACTACCTGCGCACCGGCGCAATTGCGAAGTTTGCGCCCATCATGCAGGAGGTCAGCCGCTTTGCCGCGAGCGGCGGGCTAGTGCTCGGCATCTGCAACGGCTTCCAGATTCTCTGCGAGTCGGGCCTACTACCCGGAGCGCTGCTACGAAATGCTGGACTCAAATACATCTGCAAGCCGCTGAACCTCCGCGTCGAGAACGATGACACACCATTCACAAATAGCTGCCGGGAAGGCGAAGTTCTGGAAATTCCCATCGGCCACATGGAAGGCAATTACTTCTGCGACGCGGATACACTGACGCAACTCAAGCGCGATCGCCGGGTGATCTTCCGGTACGCGACCGCGAGCGGAGAAATCACGCCCGAAGCCAATCCCAACGGCTCGCTCGACAACATCGCCGGCATTTGCAATGCCGGACGCAATGTGCTCGGCATGATGCCGCATCCGGACCGGAGCGCCGATCCCGTTTTAGGAATGAACGATGGTTTGCGCATTTTCCAGTCGATGGTTGGCGCTCTCGCGCGCAGATAGCCTATGGACAGCATTGCCATGCTGCGGGAGGTTCTGGCGCTAAATCCGAACGACACGTTTGCACGCTACGGATTGGCGATGGAGTACGTCAATCGGGGAGATACATCGAGTGCTTTAGCGGAATTCGCGACTCTTCTCGAAGCCAATCCGGACTACGCTCCCGGCTATCAGATGGCAGCGCAAACACTGATGAAAGCCGGGCGCGATGATGAAGCGCGGAAGGCGCTTGAAGACGGCATCGCATGCGCAGTTCGCATTCGCAACCAGCACGCGCGATCTGAGATGGAAGCGATGTTAGATGAGCTGCGCTGATCGCGAAAAGCCGAGGCATTAACCGACACTCGACCGTTAAGGCTGTATTCGCGCCAGTTCCTTACGATAGAGCTCGTTCTGCGGAAACTCCTGAGAGAGCCCTGCGAGCAGTTGCCGCGCGGTGTTTCGATCTTTGTCGCGCAGCGCCGCTACGGCAAGTAGCAGGCGTGCATATGGCGCGAGATAATGCCCTTTTGTCGCTGTGAGCCGGAGTTTCTGCAAGCCCTCTTCCCTATCCGTCTGCGCGCCGCCCAGCCTGAGAATCCAGCGGACAGGAGCCGAATTTAGACTCAGCAAGTAATTCTCTACGCCGACGGCGAGATACGCGTCGTAGCACGACGGATCGGCTGCAAGAAGGCGTTCCGCAATGGAACGCGAGTTCTTCATGTAGCCGAGAGCGGCGAGATTCTTCTTTTCGATCAGTGCGACATAATCACCTTCGAGGCCGTTCGCCATCACGAGCGCCAGTAGAGAGCGCGAGTCTTGTGGCTTCACGGCCAAAGCCTCGTTCGCGACTTCCCTCGCCTTCTGCAATTCGGCTTGAAACGCAGCACGGATGCCAGGATCGGGGGAGAGCTTCGATCGCTTCTCGAACTTCTGATCGTCGGTGAAGAGATCTGACTCGAGAATCTTGAGTCGATTGAATTCAGAGAAAAGATACGCAGCAGCATTGGAAGCGGGACCGAGCGGATCCTGGGGGTAACCGCGTTCCCATTCTGAAAATGTTTGGTGAGCTCCTGCGAAATCGAGGTTATACATCTGTTGAAACCCGTTATTCAGATCGGACCGAGCAGCATCGGTCGCAAATACCGTGCAGCTCAGGAGCAGGCAGAACAGAGCTGGTGCGAGTTTCGAAAAAGCAATCATTCTCGGATTTCGCGCGATAGAAGCGTAAGT
>DATEMI010000608.1:0-2541 GCA_035275665.1 Terriglobales bacterium
TCCACAACTTCAACGTCGGAGACCAGCCCGGCGCGCGCGTAGGCGCCCTCGATCATGTCGTGACTTAGGACCGTGTTGCAGGGGAAGCGGTGTTCCAGAACCTGCTGGAACGTCGCGACTTCATAAATTCCCTTGCCGGTGAAGCTGCCTTCGCCGAATAAGTCCTGGTAAACGTCGGAAACCGCGCGGCTGTATACGTCGAATCCTGCGTCGGAGGAAAAGATCGTAGCCAAACGCGAGCGGTTCGCCGACTGGATGCTGATATCGACGCGCGGCTGCAGAATCCCGTAGCCATCAATCACCGTGTTTGTGGCCGCATCGATGACTGCTCGATTGAGCGGATGTGCCATCGCTCCGACCAGCTTTCGCGCCGCATCACGAGGTAATTGCGTATCCAAATCCAATGTGATGACGTACTTCACGTCATGGAGCAGGGACAGGTTGCCGGCTTTGATCGGAAAATAATCTTCGCCTCCCAGAAGCAGCTTGTTGAAGTCTAGGAGCTTGCCGCGCTTGCGCTCCCAACCCATCCAGATTCCTTCGGCCTCGTTGTAGGTACGATGCCGATGAAAAAGGTAGAAGGATCCTTTACCATCGCGCGCATACTTTTCGTTGAGCCCCTGAACGAGGCGCGTGCACTCGCCAGCCAGATTGTCCTTGTCGTCAAACTCTTGCGCCGCGTCCGGCGGATCGGTGAGCAGAGCAAAATGGAGATTCGCATCTCGATTTGCCAAGAAACGAATTTCCAGATCGCGCACTGCCTTCTTCATCTGCTCTTCACTGGTGAGGAGGGTTGGCACAACCACCATCGTGGTGAATTCGCGCGGAACGCCCTTCGAGAAATCGAGTTTTGGCAGCGCCTTCGGCGGGAAAAAAGAAGTGGCCAGTTGATTGATCAGCGTTACCGCGCATTCGGCTGCCGGCAAAAAGAACAACGCCACGATCGCGAAGCCGGATGCACTGATTCCGGCGCCTAGGACCACGGCTGCGACAATCGCGAAGGTCAGTAGCTCAATGCCAAGAATGTAAGAAAAGTCCGGCCAGACCTTGATGAACGCCTGCATGCGCTCCGTTAAAGTGGGACGGTATCCAATATGCGCGTCCAGGAATTTGCGTCCTTCGCCGATCAGGTAGTACCCAATATGAGATCGGCGTTCCGCAACGCGCTCGTTTCCCGAAATATCCTGCTGGCTCGCCAACTCCAGGGCTTTCAAGGCAATTTGAGGCTCTGTTGCGTTTGAGCTGCGCGCCAAATGCGCAATCGTCTTGCGGTAAACATCACGGCTCTCAAAATCCATTCGCGCATAAGCGCCGCAAGGATCTTGGCGAAGAATGTGTTCGATGGGATTGATGCGCTCGAAGAGCTCCTTCCAGTCCGTGCCGGCCACGTTCCGGAGACTCGTGAGCAACCCACGCACACTCTCTTCGCCCTGCTTCGGCGTGCTTTCTGATAACTCGGTCACGGAGTTAGAGAAAGGTGCGCTCGTGTTCTCAATGGCGCCTGCCAACGCTGTGACGCGTTCCAGCAACGCCAATTCCAGAAAGGGCCGCACCTGCCACAGCTCCGCCATTTCCAGCGCCACGATCTCCTGCAGCGCTCCGGCATAGCGTTCAAATGTTTCCTCTTCGAAGTCGAAATTTACCGCGCGCAAATATCCACTCACGGCTGCGTAGGCTCGCGGCAGAGAAACAGAATTCCACTGAACTTGAGGAAGCCGATGCGACTCAGAGATTCCCGCCTTCATTGCATCGAAGCTATCTCGAACTAATTCTGAAATGTTGAGCAGCGCTTTCGCGTCGTCGGACAATACCTGTCCGGCTGCGGCCAAGCCTCGCAGTGCTTCAACTTTGGCCTCCAGCGACTTCTTCGTCCTTTCCCAAATTGTCTCCAGAATCGAGCTACGCCGGTCCTGCTCGCCGCGCGCCCACGATTTCACGTCGGCATGTGCCTGTGCTCTCAGTTCCTGATGCAGCAGTGTTTTGTGCCGCGGCACCTCAAACAATTCCTTCCGCCGCGTCCCATTGCGCGGCCATTCCGGCGCCACTAGTGTCGGATTCGATTCCATTGCGGGATATTGCTGCGTTGCCATGACTGCTTTCCTCTTCCCCTTACCAGGTCATCGATAACTTGCCGCTTGCAGTTCAAACATCTCTGCGTATCGTCCGCCGTGTCGCAGTAGCTGATCGTGTGCTCCCTCTTCCGCAATCTGTCCATTTTCCAGGACGAGAATGCGGTCCGCCATTTTCACAGTGGAAAAGCGGTGTGAAATCAAAACGGCCATCTTGCCGCGCGTCAGTTCGGCAAAGCGTTGAAACACTTCGTGCTCGGATTTTGCATCTAGCGCTGCGGTTGGTTCGTCAAGGATCAGCAATTGCGCGTCACGCAGATACGCGCGCGCCAACGCGATCTTTTGCCACTCACCGCCGGACAGGTCCACGCCACCCTCGAATCGCCGTCCCAAGACCTGCTCGTAACCCTTCGTCAGTTTCCGGATCACCCCTTCGGCTAAGCTCTTCTGCGCGGCGCCGCGCAGCCGGAAA
>DATEMI010000609.1:0-2939 GCA_035275665.1 Terriglobales bacterium
GTCCAGCGCCGCCGGACTCAGCTTCGACGCTCAGCCCGCAGCTTTTACCTGCTCCGTCAGCCGCAATGGACGGCGATCTTCCATGAACCCGATTCTAGGGTGCGGGGAGCAAAACCGCCATGATTCACGCCTAGTCACCCGGGGAGCAGGCGGCCTTTTGGCGGCAAAGTACTTGACACTATGCCACTCTTCCAGCATTCTCGTTTCATGCAGCAATGCCGGCAAACACGCAACGGCGGACGACTGCGTACACGCGCACTGATCGAAGACGCGCGTCAGGATCCACCCTCGCGCGAAGTTCTTGACCAGCTTGAATACATCCGCCAGACGATGGAAGGAGCGACCTCGTTCACTGCCGTTCCCGGATGGGGAATGGTCCTGCTCGGAGCGACGGCGCTTGCGACTGCGTTGCTGGCGAGGAGTATCGAATCGCAGACGAACTGGGTTCAGCTATGGCTGGGCGAAGCCCTTGCCGCCGCCGTGATCTCGCTAATCGCGATGGTGAAGAAAACCGGCAGCCTCGAAAAGCTGGCCAGCAACATTCCTGCGCGTAGATGTGCGTTGAGCCTGGTTCCGCCCCTTGCTGCAGGCGGTGTGCTCACCGTTGTAATGATGAACGAGCACTTCTACCGGACGCTGCCCGGCATGTGGCTGATGCTCTACGGCGTTGCCGTGATTACCGGAGGGGCCTTTTCTGTGCGCGTGATTCCTGTAATGGGAATCTGCTTTGCTCTGTTCGGAACTGCTGCGCTCGGATTCCCCGCAAGCTGGGCCAATGCAGCGATGGCCATCGGATTTGGCGGACTGCATATATTTTTCGGGCTCTGGATCGCCCGCAGACATGGAGGCTAGAGAAGTTTGACGCAGCCGAAGTTGAAATCGAAGTCGTTGGCGCCGGAGAACTCACGTCCGAGCGCGCGTTCCGTTGCCGCGCGAAAAGAGGCTTCGGCCGCCGAACTGGATCCGGTAATTCATGAGCGCATGCGCCTTGGAATCATCAGCGCGCTTGCCGTTCGTGATTCTCTCACCTTCTCGGAGCTCAAGCGGCTGCTGGAAGCCACAGACGGCAACCTGAGCGTTCACGCGCGCAAGCTCGAAGAATCCGAATACATCGTCTGCACCAAGAGCTTTAATGGACGCGTCCCACGCACCGAATACCGAATCACAGCCGCCGGCCGTAAGGCGCTCGAGGGCTACCTCGATCAAATGGAGCAGATTATTCGCCAGACGCGCGGAGACTGACTTCGCATCCTTCCTGAGCAATCAGGGCCATCTTGATCGCTTCAAGAGACATCTCCGCAAACTCGCCTTGCGCTAGTGTGTTTCACAACGCGCATCTTGTTGGAAAATCCCGTCTTCATCGGAGAGAATAGCTGGCAGAAGCACAATTTCAGGGCTGAACTAAAAAGGACCACGCATGAAGATGGTGTTCGTCGTAGGCGCGGGGCCGGCGGGGATGTTTGCCGCGCAGAAGATCGCGCTTGCCGGCCACCAGCTAGTTATCCTCAATCGCGACATCAAACCCGGCGGCCTGGCCGAATACGGCATTTATCCGACTAAAGACAAAATGAAGGTGGGACTGCGAAAGCAGTTTGCCAAGGTGCTGGCGCTGCCCAACGTGCATTATTTCGGGCATGTCTGCGTCGCGGAAAATGCCTGTCTGTCCATTAAGGATCTGCGCGATTTCAATCCCTCCGCCATCGTTTTTGCTGTGGGAGCGCAGGGCACGAAGAAACTGGGATTGGAAGGCAGTTCAGCTCGCGGGGTGTATTCAGCCAAGGACTTCGTCTACTTCTACAATCAGCTCCCGCCATTTACCTCGCAGGATTTCTCCACCGGCAAGCGCGTGGCTGTGATCGGCATGGGCAATGTTGCGGTCGACATCGCGCATTGGTTGTTGGTCGATGCTCCGGAAAAGGCTGAGGAAGTCATTGTGGTCGCGCGCCGCGGGCCTTTCGAGGCCAAGTTCGACAAGAAAGAATTCGCTTATATCGAGCAATATCTTGATCGCGAAGCTTTTCATGCAGAGTTGGAGCGCATTCGTCCGCAGCTTGAAGCCGTGGGTCAGGATGTCAGCAAAGTTGCCGAAACGACCTTCCCAATCTTGAACAAACCTGCAACGCCGGCTGCAGGCGAGGGGAGTCTGTTGTTCCGCTTTTTGAGTTCGCCGTGCTCGATTCACGTTGACGGGAATGGCAGGATCAATCGTCTGCGAGTCACCGAAAACGTTCTCTTCCAGCGCGACACCAGCATCGCCTGCAAAGCTACTGATCGTACCGCCGATATCGAAGTGGATACGATGATCTTCGCCATCGGCGACGTCGCTGATCCTGCCATTGGCCTGCCGTATGGAACTGACAGCTACCTCATCAATCCGGACACCAGTGACCCTCATCGAGCGGCGTATGAGGTCTACGACAACGTCGGCTGCTGCGCCATGGAGGGGACATACGTCGTGGGCTGGGCGCGAAAAGCAAGCGAGGGATTGGTTGGGATCGCGCGACATGATGCCGAAGTGGGCGCGGGGCACGTTCTAAGGTACTTGGAGTCCGCGCCGGAAAAGTCCGGCGCCAGCCCAGAGCAGATCAAGAAGAGCATCGAGGCACGAGGCATTCGCGTCGTAGATAAGGCTGATCTCGACTACCTGGCCAAAGCCGAAGAAGAGCAGGCCAAGGCCAGAGGGATGGTCTGGTTCAAGTTCTCAGAAGACGAAGCCATGCTGGCGGCGATCGACCAAAAGAAGCGCGAAAATCAGCCCACCGCAGCCGGGAGCGTCTTTGCCTGAGCGTGAACTCCGGCGCGTTCGAGAGTTCGTTATAGAAGCAATCCGGAAAGATCAGGGAATATAACAGCGATGATTCCGTAATTCCGCCGCAAACTCCTCGAATTTTTCCCAAAATCAGATAATCCTGATCGGAACCAGGGAATTATCAGGGGAA
>DATEMI010000610.1:0-3256 GCA_035275665.1 Terriglobales bacterium
GTCGGCACCCCTGGTATTCCAAAATGACTACTTGCCTTTGGAATGCCGCTCGAAAGGTTCGACTCCGTTTCCGGATTGCCGACCAACCGGGAATCACTCGAGCGCGAGGGCGTTCGTCGGGACGTCGGGACCGATCCGAGAGACATTAGTTCCGATTGGCCGTCAATCGGCCGCAAGTGCTCGCTCTAGCTGCCCGGAAAGTTCATCCGGCGGACCAAATCAGCAAACCGCATGTCTGCGCGCAGAGCGTCTGACTCAGCAGCCACCTTCACCCATACCAGAGATGCGTCACGCTCTTCGTAAGCCTTCTCCTGCCAAGAGAATGCTTGGTCCAGTTCTCCGAGGCTGGCATAGATAAATGCAACGCTATGCGGAGAAACATACTTATCGCTCGATGCCTGCAATTGACTCAGGATCTTGAGTGCCTCGTCGCTGTTTCCCAACCGCGCATGAACCTCTGCTACGGCAGCAACATATAAGGTGCCGCTCCGGGAAAGGTCAACGCAAGTCTCAAACTCGGCGAGTGCTTGATGCAGCAACCCTTTCTCCTCACAAGATGCTCCGAGGTCGCAGTGCGCCGGAATGAAACTTGGATCAAGCTCGACAATTCTCCGAAATTGCTCGATTGCGTCATCGAACCGGCGCGCGAAATGTAAGATCCGTCCCTCCGCTACGCTCACGATCAGAGAGAGTGGGTCGAGTTTGCGGGCTCTTTTGATTTGCTCGAGGGCTTCATCCTGCCGTCCCATCGCTGCCAAGAAAAGTGCGTACCAATGATGCGCTCTCACATATCGCGGATTCAACTCGAGGGCTCGCTTGAATTCTCGTTCGGCGTCCTCCCAAGCCCAGTCGAAACGGAACCTGACAAATGCCAAGGAGGTATGAGCTTCGGCGAGGGTGCTGTCCATCTCGATCGCCTTCACGGCCATCTCTGTGGCGCGTGCCCTTGCGTTTTTAGAAGGCATTGCGCCGTATGTGCCGGATCCTAGCAGAGTATAGGCGTCGGCAAGTCCGGTGTAAGCGAGAGCGTAGCAAGGATCGTTTCCAGTCGCTTGATTGAAATACTCGATCGCCTTGTGAAGTCCCTCGATTGTTCGCTTCTCAGAGCAGTAACGGCCTCTCAAGTAAAGTTGATAGGCTTGGGCATTGTCTGTGTAGCGCTTTCGCAGACGCTTGGCTTCGCCTCGGCTCAACTGCAAGCGCAGATGCTGGCAGATCTCACGAGAGATCTCTTCCTGCAAGTCCAGAATATTTGAAAGCTTTCGGTTGCACTGCCCGCCCCAGAGCTGAGAATGGGTTGCGAGGTCGACGAGCTCTGCTTGAACATTGATGCTCTCGCCGAACGAAATGACTCGGCCGCTGAGGGCCGCCCGGATGTTGAGGTCGTGGTCACTTTTTGCGAGGTCAGAAATACTTTTGAAGCAGAATGCGGTTTGGCGAGGAACGACCCTGAGTTGCTGCACTGCCGATAGAGTGTTGATGAGGCTCTCCGAGATGCCTTGACAGAGGTATTCGAGGTCTGGATCGCCGCTAGAATTCTCGAAGGGCAAAACCGCGAGCGAATCCACCGGAGTGGAAGGGGGGACCTTGGTGGCGGGGGCGATGAAGCGGTAACCACGGCGGTGGACGGTCTCGACAAAGCGGGGAGCAGCGGGGGTGTCGTTCAATGCAGTACGAATCTGGCGAATGGCTACATTGAGGCCTTGTTCGAAGTCTACGAAGGTGTCTTCATCCCAAAGCTGATGTTGAATCTCCGTACGCGTGACGAGTTGGCCTGCTCGACTGACCAAAAGAGACAGTAGCTTGAACGGCTGTGGCCGAAGATGCAGCCGCATCTTGCCCCTACGCAGGTGGCCTGCACGAGCGTCTAGTTCGAAGGGACCGAATCGGACGATACCGTTAGATGGTGAATCCATGAGTAGAGCCGATAATAGCGCGCTGGAACGCGATTCTACCCAAATTCAGGGCCATTGGCATCTTCAGGCTGTAAAGAGCTAAGAGCCCTTCGAATCTGCTATTTAGACGCCCGCAGAAAATCAGAACTATTTTAGGTTTCGTACATGTAAGCGTCATAGGAGGGCGAGTAGGCTTCAAGGGATTCTAACACTAGGCACCTTATACGCTAGTGGCTGGAACGGTTGGCAATCGAAGGAGATTTGTGAACAAACTCTTCCTCTATCGTATTGTGTCCGTTGCTGCAAACATATCCATCATGACGTGCGCGGGCGTGGCGCACGCGCAGGCCATTGAGCCTACCCTTCCTGGCGGGAAGATTCGAACGTACTATATCGCTGCGGTGGAGACAGAGTGGAACTACGCGCCGGCTGGCATGGACCGGATGACCGGCAAGGAATTCGAAGGCGAGACCAAAATATGGACCGAGCGCGGGAAAGATCGAATCGGCAACGTCTACCGGAAGGCCATTTACCGCGAATATACGGACGAGACGTTCAGCACGGAGAAAAAGCGCGCGAAGGAATGGGAGCACTTGGGCATCATGGGGCCACTCATTCGCGCCGAGGTCGGGGACACGATCGTCATTCACTTCCGCAACAACACTACGCAATCCTATAGCATGCATCCTCACGGAGTGTCCTACAACCGAAACTCGGAGGGCACTCCATATGCGGGCACGAGCATGGATGGAGCGGGACTAGTGCTGCCGAATCAATCTCACACTTATGTCTGGAACGTACCGGAGCGGGCGGGGCCCGGTGAGAGGGATGGCAGTTCCGTAGTATGGCTGTATCACTCGCACAATTGGGAGCCCAAGGACGTCAATGCCGGACTGATAGGACCGATGGTCATCACGCGGCGCGGAATGGCACGACGGGATGGAAGCCCCAAAGACATCGACCGCGAATTCGCGACGCTATTTATGCTCATTGACGAAAATCAATCGCACTATCTCCAGCACAACATTGACGCCTACACTGAGGAACCACAATCGGTAAATAAACGGGAATTCATCCCCACCGACGTTGACGGGAGCTTTCATGGCGCGGGTCATGGTTTTGCCGCTGCGAATTTCAGGGCCAGCATCAACGGCTACATGTTCAGCAACCTGCCGATGCTGGTGATGAAGCGCGGAGAGCGTGTGCGCTGGTATGTCATGACGCTGGGTGGCGCGGTCAACGTCCATACACCCCACTGGCACGGAAATGTGGTTTCGATTGGGGGACACCGGACCGACATTTTCTCGCTTCTACCCGCACAATTCGTCACGGCCGATATGGTGCCGGACAACCCCGGAATG
>DATEMI010000611.1:0-14267 GCA_035275665.1 Terriglobales bacterium
TTTTGTGACCACTCAGTAGCGATCTCTGGCAGGTGTGCCAGACCGGCATCGCGCGACGCCCGGAATGCCTCGGCGACATAGGCAAGCTCGTCCTCAGAGGCAGCGCCGGCGCGAACCACCCAGAAGGCAAAGACGAATGGCCTGCCGCTAAACGTCCTCCACTCATGCGCCAAATCCCAGGCGAGGTAGCGTGAGCGATCGACCTTTAGCGCCGGGTCGCCGATGAGCAGCGCCGCATCGTTGTCTGCAAGCATGGCATCCAGCTCAGGTTCCGCGGGAAAGAAATTTGCTTCCTGTTTCCAGTGCTTCGCGAATAGCACCTGCACGAGCGCCGCAGAGGATCGCGACGAGCGGTCGAGAGCAACCGTGCCAATTTTCTCCAGCGGTACTTTACTTACGAGCAGAATCGAGCGCACGGCGTCATCGCTGGCGATTGCGATGTCCGGCAAAATCAGGAGATGTTCGATGCTTGTGTAAGCAGCTACCGGAATGAGTCCGATATCTGCCGAGCCATCGGCCAGCATCTGAGCGCAGTGCGAGGGAAGGGTGTAATCGACCTGGAAGTTGCGCAGTAATTCCTCGCGCTCTGGGCCGTGCTCGAAATTCCACATCAGGGGAGCAGTATTCAGATAACTGATAGCGGAGACGCGCAGTCGAGGCATTCAATTCATGGTAGCAGTTGTGTTTGCGGCTGAGTTAGGCGCGCGTTGACCCTCCCCAACCAGCGTGTTACTTTCAAGGGTTGCCCAGCATGCTCTGGGCATTACTGTCTTCCACTCCAAGGGAATCGCTTGAGTCCAACCGCCGAAGCTAATGTTGCGCTGCGTAAGACTGCCTTGAACGCGGTCCATCGCCAGATGGGCGCCAAGATGGTCGATTTCGGCGGATGGGACATGCCCGTCGAGTACTCGGGCTTGATCGCCGAACACGTAGCCGTGCGCACTGCTGTCGGAATGTTCGACGTCAGCCACATGGGCGACATCCTGATTCGCGGGCCGCAAGCGCTCGATGCAGTCCAGCACATCAGCATGAACGATGCCGCGAAGCTGCAGCGCGGACAGGCGCACTACTCGGCGCTGGTCTATCCCGAAGGGACGTTCGTTGATGACGTCATCGTTCACAAACTCGGCGATAACGACTATCTTCTCGTGATCAATGCCGGTACGCGCGAGAAGGACGTGAGCTGGGTACAGAAGAACGTGCGTGGGTTTCGATGTCACGCGCAAGACCTGAGCGACTTTTACACGCAACTCGCTATTCAGGGGCCCCGCGCAGTTGATGTTCTTCGTAAGCTCACCAATGCCGATCTTTCTTTAATCAAGAATTACTGGTTTACCTACGGCACAGTCTGCGGACTACCTAATACGATGATCGCCCGTACGGGCTACACGGGAGAAGACGGATTCGAAATCTACATTCCATCGGACGAACCCACGAGCACCCGTGTATGGAACGAAGTGCTCGAAGCGGGGAAAGAGTTCGGCATTCTGCCGTGCGGTCTGGGGGCTCGCAACACCCTGCGGCTCGAATCCAAGATGGCTCTTTATGGCCATGAGATTTCCGACACGATCAATGTCTGGGAAGCCGATCTCGGCCGCTTCTGCAAAATGGAGAAGCCTGAGTTCATCGGACGCGATGCTCTCGATAGAGCCAAAGCGGAAGGGCTCAAGCGCATTCTCGTCGGGCTGGAGATGATCGAGCGCGGCATCGGACGCGATGGCTACAAAGTCTTCAGCGAATCAGGGGAAGAGATCGGATACATCACCAGCGGATCGCCTGCCCCTTTTTTGAAGAAGAACATCGCCCTGGCTTACGTGCCGCCGAGTTATTCCCAAATCGGGAATGTGGTTCTGGTTGAGGTGCGCACGCAAAAGATCAAAGCGCAGGTTGTACCGACTCCGTTCTACAAACGCCAGAAGAAATAAAGGATCGACAGCATGGCTTTTCCCGCAGCTTATCGCTACACGCGCGAGCACGAATGGATTAATGTCGATGGAAACCAAGCTACCATCGGCATCACGGACTACGCTCAGAACTCGCTTGGCGATATCGTCTTCGTGGAACTACCTAAAGTTGGGGATGAACTCACCGCCGGAAAGAGTTTTGGCACGGTTGAATCGGTGAAAGCGGTTTCGGAACTATATGCTCCAGCGTCGGGAAAAGTCGTGGGAGTCAACCCAGAGTTGGCGAATGCGCCAGAGAGGATTAACTCGGATGCCCACAGCGCCTGGATGGTGCGCATCCAGCTTGCGAATCCAGGCGAGGTGAACAAGCTGCTTTCAGCAGACGATTACGAGAAGTATGTGAAAGAGGAGGGCGGACACTAAACCGTCCTCTTCCTTGAATCATCAGTCCTAAAAACATGTCATCCTGAAGCGCTTCTTTTGCGCGAAGGATCTCCCGAGATGTATCGCACTTAAATGCTGTCGGCGTGGGTCTTTGACGAGGCAGCTAGACGATGGGCGAGGAGCCATACGAGCAGCATCTACGGCCGAAATGTCGCGGGAGATCCTTCTACCAGCAGCGGGTCTCAGGATGACAGTTGAGTAGAAGTTTTCTAAAGGGATACTGTCTTACCACATGCGTTATCTTCCCAAATCTCCAGCCGACCGCGAGCAGATGCTGCGCGAGATCGGCGTCCATTCGAACGACGATTTCTTTAAGGCAATTCCCGGCGAGTATCGGCTCAATCGCGACCTAAAGGTTCCGCGGCAGATGGCAGAGTCGGAGATCATCGACTACTTTCGCGAACGCAGCCAGGAGAATGCCGCCGGATATGCGGTCTTTCTGGGCGCCGGAGCTTACCACCATTACCGCCCGGTAATCATTGATGCCCTGGTTCAGCGCGGCGAGTTTCTAACTTCCTACACGCCATATCAGGCCGAGATCTCGCAAGGTACGCTGCAGGCGATATTTGAATTTCAGACAATGATCTGTGAACTCACAGGAATGGAAATCGCGAACGCCTCAATGTACGACGGCAGCACAGGAGCCGCCGAGGCGATCCTGATGGCGATGCGGGTGACGGGAAGGGAAGAGTCGGTCATCGCGCGTACCCTGCATCCCGAGTACCGCGAGGTGATCCATACCTATCTGCACCATCGCGGCTTTCCCATGCACTTCGTCGGCTATAAAGAAGAGACCGGCGAGATTAATCTGGACGAACTCGAGCGAGCCGTAACCGATGAGACCGCCTGTGTGCTCGTCCAAAGTCCGAACTTCTTCGGCTCCATTGAAGACGTTTCTGCGGTGGCAGAGATCGCGCATAGAAAAGGCGCGTTGCTGGTCGTCGCGATTGCCGAAGCGTTGTCGCTCGGAATAGTGAAGCCTCCGGCAGAAGCCGACATCGTCTCCATGGAAGCGCAATCGTTCGGAGTTCCTCTTGGATTCGGCGGCCCATATGACGGCGTGCTCGCGGCGAAGGAAAAGTATGTTCGACAGATGCCCGGGCGTCTCGTCGGCGAAACCAAAGATAAGAACGGTCAGCGCGGATATGTGCTCACCCTCTCGACGCGCGAGCAGCACATCCGCCGGGAGAAGGCCACGTCGAACATCTGCACTAATCAAGCGCTGGTTGCGCTGATGTCCACCATATATATGGACGTTTACGGGCGCGAGGGCCTCAAGGAGGTGGCCAAGCAAAACCTGGCCAAGGCGCATTGTGCAGCCGATCAGTTTGCGAAAAAGGCGAAGCTGCTTTTCCCGAAAGGCAAACGCTTTAATGAATTTGTTGTGCAAACGAAGGAAGATCCGCACGCTATCAACGACCGGCTGCTCGAAAAGAAAATGATTGGTGGATTTCCCTTGAAGAAGTTTTATCCCGAATTGGGCAACGCAGCTCTTTGGTGCTGTACGGAGATGAACACGCGCGAGCAAATCGACGCTGCGGTCCAGGCGGTGCAAGCGTGAAGCCGCGCAAAGTCTCGCAGCACGTGAACCAAAATGAAGGTTTGATCTTCGAGAAATCCTCTCCTGGCAAAAAGGCTTATAGGCTCCCGCCACTCGATGTGCCTGACGTCGATCCTGAGAAG
Organism: Terriglobales bacterium; assembly: GCA_035275665.1. Classification (GTDB taxonomy): domain Bacteria; phylum Acidobacteriota; class Terriglobia; order Terriglobales; family Acidobacteriaceae; genus Gp1-AA112. The sequence goes on from DATEMI010000611.1 coordinate 4,032, forward strand.
CTCTTAGGCGAGCATGCCCGCGAAGATCTCGGCCTGATGCCCGAAGTCAGCGAGATCGAAATCATCCGCCACTTCACCCGACTCTCGACATGGAACTATGCAATCGACCTCGGCATGTACCCGCTGGGTTCATGCACGATGAAGTACAACGCCCGCGTGAACGAGTTCGTCGCGCGATTAGAAGGCATCGGCAACGCGCATCCGTATCAGCCGGAGAAGATCTCGCAAGGCGCTCTGCGCATCATCAAGACGCTCCAGGAATGCCTGTGCGAAATCACTGGCATGGACACGATTACTCTGCAGCCGGCGGCCGGCGCGCACGGCGAGTTCACCGGCATTCTGCTGATCCGCGCGCATCACGAATCGAAAGGTAATCCGCGCAAGAAGATCGTCATTCCCGATTCGGCACACGGAACTAATCCAGCGACCGCCGCGATTTGTGGATACGAGATTATTAACCTCAAATCGAATTCAGAAGGCATGGTTGATTCGAGTCTGCTGGCGTCGGTGGTGGATGAGACCGTCGCCGGCATGATGCTTACGAATCCAAGCACGATCGGTGTCTTCGAGAAGGACATTCACCGTATTGCCGACGTCCTGCACGACAAAGGCGCGCTCCTCTACATGGATGGCGCCAACATGAACGCGTTGGTAGGAAAGACGCGTCCAGGCGACTTCGGCGTGGACGTCATGCACCTTAACCTGCACAAGACCTTCTCGACGCCACACGGCGGCGGTGGTCCCGGATCGGGACCGGTAGCGTGCAAGAAATTCCTGGAGCCGTTCCTGCCGACTCCGGTGTTGACCACGCGTCCTGACGGCAAGCTCGGCTTCGAGTACAACCGTCCCAAATCGATCGGCCGCGTGCGCGCGTTCTACGGCAATTTCGGGATGTTCGTGCGCGCCTTGGCCTATATCTTCGCCAACGGCCCGGACGGCTTGCGCCAGACAACAGAAGACGCAGTCCTAAACGCGAACTATATTCGCAAGAAGCTCGAAGGTATCTACGATCTGCCCTACAAGACAGGATCAATGCACGAAGTTGTCTTCAGCGATCGCCTACAAACTCAAAACGGCGTCAAGACCGGCGATATCGCCAAGCGTCTGATCGATTACGGCTTCCATCCGTATACGACGTCGTTCCCCCTAATCGTGCCCGGGGCACTGATGATCGAGCCGACAGAGAGCGAATCCAAGGAAGAACTCGATCTGTTCATCGAGGCAATGAAATCCATAGCGCGCGAAGTGGAAGAAGATCCGCAGCTCGTCGTAAGCGCCCCTCACAACACCCGTGTTGCGCGAATGGATGAAACCACGGCTGCGCGAAAACCGATCTTGAGATGGAAACCGGAGCAGAAGACACAAGCCAAACCGGCGGAAAGGCCCGAGTTGGTGGAGACGAGATGACAATCGGGTCGCCATACGCAAGTTTTGCTCCACCTAGTCATCCGATAGCCCGATCATTCGATTCCTTGTAATCTATTACTGTCTAACCCTAAGCGCGCCCGTAGCTCAGCTGGATAGAGCGAATGCCTCCGGAGCATTAGGTCGGGAGTTCGAATCTCTCCGGGCGCGCCATTTGAATCCTTCTCTGGGATCATCCCCCTAGCAGTCTTCCCGGAACACGAGCACTGATTTTGGTGTCTAGATGAGCCATGGGAGGTCGATAGATGACCCTCACCAAAAGCTGCGTTCTCGCTAGCGTCCTGCTTCTCTGTTCCGCGTGTAGTACGCAAGACAACGTAAACCGGAGAGCGCGACTGCTGCTGTCGTCCGTGCCTACCGCACGCACGATATTGTCATGTTCGGCGAAGCTCACGCGAACCGACAGGAGTACGAATGGCTTCAGTCACTCGTTTCAACTCCGGCCTTCGCGGATCAGGTTGACGACATCGTCGTCGAATTCGGCAACTCGCTGTACCAGAAATCCGTTGACGGCTATGTGAGCGGCCAGGACGTCCCGCTGGAACAGGTGCAGAAAGCGTGGCGCAATACTGTGGATTCTTTCGGACCGCCGTCACCCGTGTACGCCTGGGTTTATCGCGCTGTGCGAGAAACCAACTTGAAGCGGCGCGGAAAGCACCAGATGCGTGTAGTCTGCGCCGATCCTTACATTGATTGGGACAACGTGAAGGACCGTGAAGACATTGGACCGTATCTCGCTCATCGCGACGAGTGGTACGCACAGGTGATCAAGGACGAAGTCATCGCCAAGCAGCATCACGCTCTGCTGATCATGGGAGAAGGCCACTTTGTCCGCCGTAATGGCCCTGGCATGATCGAGCAGCAGTTGCGTCAAGCGGGCGCTCGTTCTTATCTTGTGATTTTCGGTACCAACACAACTGAGGACGGTATCGATCATCGATTCGATTCTTGGCCTCTGCCTGCGATCGTCTCGACCGCGGAAGGTTGGGTTGCCGATCTTCCCGCAGTTGCGGTAACCTCCGGAGCCCTCTCAGCGCCCATTCGCCTCGCGACAGGAACCGCTGTACCGGCAAGCGGCGCGCCCGCCACCCCGCCGCTAAAGTTGAAGGACGCTGCGGATGCTTTGTTGTATGTCGGGCCGCGCGACGCGCTAACGAAAATCTCGATGCCACGCGCGGAGCTTGATGGGACCCCCTACGGGAAAGAACTGGAGCGCAGGTTCACCATTGAACTCGGCCATGCCATCGACTTCATACAGGAAAAAGAGGAAACGCCGTTGTTTGTCAGTCCGCAGGTAGGGATGACACCGGCTTCCGGGCCGCCGCGGCTACCACCGCCGCCGAAGAGCATTCACGATCCGCTGCCACCACGGCCGCCATCGCAATGAAATAGGATGCTCGGGCACGTCAATCGAAAACCAGAGTTCTAAGATGCTCCGTAGGTCGCTAGTTCATCATCGTCTCTGTCACTCCTTGCTGCTTGAAATCAGGCGCACGAAGTCGAGGCTGGCTGCGATCTGATATGGAGCTCACGTCCGACGAGCTGTGCATCCCTACTTTGTAATCTGGGGAACCAGCACAATATGCGGCCTATCTCCGATAGATCGCCAGTCCTGTAGCGACCTGAACGATCGATTCCAAGCTCTTGCGCGCCGCGGATTTTGATGTGCTGTTCGGGACAAACAGCACGTCGGCATCTTGCAATTGAATGTCTGGCGACTTGGCTTCAATGATCTCCTTCAGGGCAACTGGAATCTCCTTCAGCGTTCCTTCGTGCCGCCGAATAATACGCGCCCTGCCGAGTGATGCCGTGGGATTAAGACCTTGCGCCAAAGCTATTGCCTGCAACACAGTGAGGTTTTCATTTTGGTCCATGACGAAGCCTCCGGGTGTGTGTACGTCTCCACTAACGTAGACAATGCCCGTACGCGAAACCACGACGGTATCTCCCGGACGAAGCTCGATGTCCTCTGTTGAGACCTGCTCGGCTTCATGGGAGAGCAAGACTTTCTGCGGTGGGTCTAAGTCATTGCGGTGCGCGACCACAACCGTCTTGCCGGCGCGTGCAGTCGTACCGCCGGCAGCAGCGATGGCGTCGAGCAGGCGGGGAGTTCCAAGCAAGGGATAGACTCCCGGATGCGTTACCTCTCCCAAAACAGAAATGCCTTGGGACGCGAATTCCTTTACCAGGATATCCACGTGAGGATCGCGCAGGTATCCGCCATCGCGGAACCGCCGTTCCATTTCAGTTTGGGCCTGCTCGGTAGTAAGTCCCGCAATCTTAATCGCGCCGATAAGAGCAACATTGATCTCGCCTGCTCCGCTCACGCGCACTGTGCTTCCCAATTCGGGAGTGCCAAAAACCTTCAATTCCAGCAAGTCCCCCGGTCCGATGCGAATGGCAGATGCTGATGTGTCAATCGCGGAATCGCCACGGTGGGGAGCACCCGCAGCACGAGCGGTCTCTTTCAGCTCTGTCCTTTGCGCGAAACTCGCGGCGACAAACGAGAAAAGCACAGCCAGGGCAACTCCGTAATGTACGCATCTCAGCAGCTCTCGCGCCTTCATAGCAGCCGCCGATTCTAGCACGCGCTGCCATGGGTGAAGGTGCTCCAAACTTTATCGAACTGCCCGTTACTACGCCGCTGGGGTGTTGCATTCATTTCGCGTCCACGCTAAACGGCTGTGTCTCGTCGAAGGCTCGATGCGGAGTTCCCCATTCAATTTCTCTATCTGATATTCGGATGCGCAAACTGAACTGAGCTTTACGTTTTCAAATAAACAACCAGCCTTCAGAAACACTGTTAATGAAAGATGAACAAACGCTTAGGAATTATGAAAAGAACTTACGGTTGAAGATGCCGTCTATAGGAGAAAGCAGTCACGGAGGTGTCGATGCACGTGGAATTAAAGCTGAGCAAGGTAGACGTTTCTGAGGCGCTGCGGCGTTATGTTGCCCGGCGTTTGCACTTTTCTCTTGGACGTTTTGCCGAACGCGTAGGGCGGCTGGATGTCCAAATTCTAGGTTCGCAGCATATGCATGGTTCTCGTAACCAATGCCGCATTGATGCCGAGATTGTTCCATTCGGGCGCGTCAGCGTGGAGGAGTCGAGTCCCGATATGCACGCTGCGATCGATCGCGCCACTACGCGCATAGGACGCCTTTTCGCGCAGGAGCTTGCACGCATTCGCGACCTGAGAGTCGGGCGCGAAAGCATCCGTGCAGCGTAAGGTCCCTGCGACGATCCTCACCCAATTCATTTCACAACCAAAGTATAGGAGAACACCCATGAAAGAACGCACCATCTTCGTCACTCAGGAAGATATGCAGAGGCTGACCGATCTGGTGGAATCGGCAGAGAGAATTTCCAGCAGAGACCTTCAGCACTTGCGAATGTTGAAGGAAGAACTTGAGCAAGCTGAGATCGTGAGCTCAGATGAGATTCCGTCAGATGTAGTCACGATGAACTCGCGGGTGCGGCTGAAAGATCTCGATTCAGGACGCGAGTCGGTTTACGCTCTCGTGTTTCCCCGCGATGCCGACGTCGCACAGGGGAGGATCTCGGTCCTGGCGCCAATTGGGACCGCGATCATCGGTTATCGCGCCGGTGATGTGATTGTCTGGTCGGTTCCGGCAGGAGAACGACGATTCAAATTGGAGGAGATTCTGTATCAGCCAGAACGTGCTGGACACGCAGCCTGACTTAACGGCACAACAAGAGCGCCCATTCGTGGGCGCTTTTTGTTGCCGAAATCACGCTTACGTAGAGATCGTCGCCTCATCAATTCACTGCCGGAGAGAAGCAGCCTGCGCACAAAAAAGCAGCCGCATAACGCGGCTGCGCCAGTTGTCAGTTAACTCCTGTTCAGGTCTTGAGAGGTGAAGCCGTTCCCACACATCAGCCCCTACTGGTTGGGAGGCGTTCACCTCTCAGCCTGCGGCGCGCAATCGGCTACTCAAACACAAGCCGATCCTGGAGCGCGCCGAGCTTGTCCTTCGTACTCGCGTAGTTCAGGAAGTCATTCGCCGTATTGCGAACGCTATCCGCATGCGCCTGAATTGCGCTGACATCATCCTTGTACGACGGAGCCACGAGCCAACGTTTGTTGTCGTTCAGATACCGCAGAGCTGCATCAGTGTGCTTCGCCGCCATAAGGGAGGAGGCGTGGATTCGGTCAATGGCTTCCTGCTGCCACGGATAAGCCGAGTGCCGCATCGACTGTAAAGCTTGCAGTTTCTCGCCGATTTCATTGATGCCATCCTTCGCCTGGTTCAGCCGCGAAAGATGAGTCATCCAGTGAAGTTGATTCGCGCTGGATGAAACCGCAAGCGTATCGGTGCTGTTCGACACCTTTGCCGCAAGGGTGCGAACATCCTTCAGCACTTCCGATGCCCGCTCGGCATGAACCGCGCTGCTATAGGCCGCGGGTGTCGTGGCCGCATTGGCGGCACGCATCGCAGTTGGCGCGACCAATGCGAGGGCGAGTGCAAGTGCTGTCCAGGAATGACGAATATTTTTCATAATTAGCTCCTTTTTCTTTCAAACTCTATTTCTTTCAAAACTCTTCGTTCGATTCCGAAGGGACCTTCCCGGTCCCTCCGGTTTTCCCATTCCGGTCATGTATGTCCCCGCTGGGTATGAGCAATTCAATGCTCCAGACCGTGACCGGAAAAGGGGACTTGCAAGCAAGTTGTGCTGCACTGCTGCGGAATGAATTTCAGTGCGGGAGTTTCACTGCCATCCGTTTTCCGCCGCTAATCAATAGACGCGAATACCGCTGTTAGGTTCTTTAGATAAAACGGAAGGGATAGATAAGATTTGCTTATTGATTTCTTACCTAGCATTTGTGTTCGCGATAAGCGTGCTCCCGCGATCTCTTCGCCATTCCAGCCGATTTCTTCGGAGCAATGCCTGGCAGTTCTGGAGCCATTCCACAGGAATTCAAATTAGAGGCGGCATTTACTTAAGAAAATTCATGTCTTCCACCGTAACTTTTCGTCTATGGCGGGGGATTACCTGAATGAGAATGGTTTCCCAGGGAGACGCGAGTGAGGGTCCTGGAATGCGAATCCGATGAGCGTTTGCTGATCGAAGCGGCGCAACGCGATCCGCTTCGCTTTGCCGAGCTTTACGAGAACAATTTCGATCGCGTGTACGCATTTATGGCGTACAGGCTGCGTGATCGTGTCGAAGCCGAAGATCTGACCGCTGAAGTTTTTCATCTCGCGCTGGCGGGCATTCAGAACTTCGAATGGCGGGGCGTTCCATTTGCGGCATGGCTGCTGGGCATCGCCGTGAAAGTGCTGGCGGACAGATGGGAGCGTCTTGGAAAGCGCCAGGAGGTTCCGGTCGATGAACTGGAGCAGGCGGGAATCGATGCGGCCGTGGAGCAGCGCGCGATGTTGTTCCAACTTGTCGATGCTCTCCCTCCAGATCAGCGCCATGTGGTTCTGCGGCGCTTCATCGATCAACGAACCATTCGTGAGATCGCGCAGGAGATGGGACGGACTGAAGGAGCCATCAAGCAACTGCAATTCCGCGCCTTGCAAACTCTGCGCGCGCAAATGAGGAGCAAATATGTCTAGCCCTGTACTCATTGAACAACTCGATTGCGCCATCCAGATTTTGTTGAGCAATCCAGATGCTGCGATCGCGACGGTGGATTCGAGCGTGGTGGAATTGCTCGCCGTCGCCGCAGAATTGCGGACACTTCCAAGTCCGGGGTTTCGTGCTCGACTTCGCGACGAATTGACTCGCGGTAGCGTCGTCTCCGAGATTGCTGTGGGTCGCAAGTCATGTCCTGATCGGACTTCCCAAATCAAGAATCAACAAAGCTCCTGCGCGGAAATCTTGCCAACCTTGTTCGGCCCCAGCTATGAAGCTTATGCGGTTCGGCGTTCCAATTTCGCGATTTCCGTCGGCGTGCATGTTCTTGCCTTGACGCTGATTCTTAGTTCCGGACTGTGGCTTTCGCGCAGACAAACTCAGCAGCAGTTGAAAACCCTCTCTTTGGATACAAATGAGTACGTGTCCATCACCCCGGACATAGTCCGCACGTTGCACGGCGGAGGCGGCGGTGGAGACCGGGGCAAAATGGCCGCTCCACAAGGACATCTGCCCAAGCTGGCGATGCAGCAGATTACTCCTCCTGAGGTCGTGGTACGGAATGATCATCCGAAGCTCGGCATTGAACCGACTGGTGTGATGCCTCCTAGTGTTCACCTGGCTGACAATCATCTTCCCAATTTGGGCAATCCTGTTTCGAGCGTGATTGGGCCGCTGTCGAACGGGATTGGAGCGAGTGCCGGGATTGGTGCTGGCAGGGGCGCCGGCATCGGCAGCGGCGCCGGAGGAGGTTTCGGACCTGGAATTGGCGGAGGCTATGGGGGCGGAGTCTTCCGAGTCGGAGGTGGAGTTAGCGCACCTTCTCCGATCTACAAACCTGAGCCGGAATACTCTCCGGAAGCGCGCCAGGCGAAACTTCAAGGCACGGTGATTCTCTCTCTGATCGTGGGTGCCGACGGCAGAACTCGTGGAATCCGAATAGCCCGATCTTTAGGCATGGGTTTGGATGAGAGGGCAATCGAGGCGGTACGTCAATGGCGCTTTGATCCAGCCAAGAAAGATGGCGCGGCTGTGCCTGTGGCGGTTGAGGTCGAAGTCAGTTTCCGGTTGTTCTGAGCCTGTGCACAATAGGGTTCTCTGGCGACGTCAGAACTGAAATCCAATTGAAGGCGGAACAGGGAGAAATACAGGGACAATTCGAAAGTCCACAGCGAAATTCGCGAAGTTTCGCTCGGAATTCGCGAATTGTGACTCATAGGCAGGGAATTATCAGGGAACTTAGGGGGATGGGACGGTAAGCTCCTGCACGCAAAGGCGCTTACCTCGGTTGTGCAGACGATTCGCCAATTCGGGTGAGGGAACGAGCAGCGATTTTTCCGCATTTGAAAATTGGTTTTCGGAAGAACAGCCTGAACGGATCAGCGCTTCCGTTTGTCAACTCTACACTTTCGTCCCAAAAAACTGGATACTTGAGTTCTGAAATTCATACACACTTCCTGTTTTCTGTAGCTTCCCTGCATTCCCAAAACTAAACTCCAGAAAATCAGCGGCTTATGATGCGTATCGGGTTGGCTCAATGCTTGCATGTATCCAAGACGGCTGCTTCGTGCAGCCTAACCAGTTCATCCCGCTGGCGACCAACCCGGTCCCACGTACAGGAGACGATACATGCGAGTGCTCTCCAACTTCCTACGAATTTCAGGGGTTGCGATTGTCCTTCTTGCCACAACGACCTTTTTCGGACAAACATCGGCGGCAGTTCAAGGCCAAGTCACTGATCAGAGCGGTGCGGTTATTCCCGGAGCGACGATTACCGCGACGAACACCGCGACTTCAGTGTCGGAGACCACGAAAACCGACTCGAATGGCACCTACCGAGTGCCCGCTTTACCCGTTGGAACATACGACGTTTCTGTCGAGGCATCGGGTCTCCAGAAACAGGTGGCCAAAGGGTTAATTCTCGACGTCGGCCGCAATACCGTTCAGAACTTTCAGCTAAAGGTTGCTCAAGCAAGCGAGGTGGTGACGGTCGAAGGCGAAGTTCCAATCGTCGAAAGCACGACCATGACCGTGGGAGAAGTCATGGATCCGAAAAACGTCCAACAGATTCCACTGAATGGCAGACACTTCGTCGATCTTGGCTTCCTTATTCCTGGATCTGTAACTCCGCCAGCAAATGGATTCTTGGCTCAACCGATTCGCGGCCAGGGTTCCCTTGCGTTCAACACTGCCGGTCAGCGCGAGGATGCGGTGAATTTCCTCGTCAATGGGATCAATTTGGCAGACATGACGAATGGTCAAATCACATTTCAACCTGCAATTGCAACACTGGATGAATTCAAAGTCGATAACTCCACGTATAGCGCCGAATCGGGACGCAACTCGGGCGCAGTAGTCAACATGGCGACCCGCTCTGGAACGAACACCTTCCACGGCGAAGTATTCGACTTCATGCGCAACAATTACTTCGATGCTCGCAATTTTTTTAATAAAGTCGGAACTCCGCAGTCCCAATTTATTCGCAATGACTTTGGCGGAGACTTGGGAGGACCGATCATCAAGAATAAGCTGTTTTTCTTCGGCGCCTATGAAGGCCTACGGCAGCGACAGGGAATTTCGCTGAACACGACCGTGCTTAGTGGCGCGCAGCGAACGGCTGCCCTGGCTTCGCCCAGCCCGACGGTGCAAAAGCTAGTTCCGCTGATTCCGCAGGCAAACGATCCATCTGGCACAAAGTTCATTGGCTCCGCTTCCGCTCCGGTAACACTCGATCAATGGACGGGCGATATCGGCTACAACATGAGCGACAAAGATCGGATCCATGGCTATTATGCTCTGCAGAAGGATGTTCGCACGGAGCCTACCGACGCTGGCGGTGGAAGTACGGTTCCGGGATATGGCGATGCGCGCACAGCTCGCCGGCAGCTATTTACGTTCGGTGAAAGCCACGTTTTCAGCTCGAGCCTGGTTAACGAGGCGCGGGTTGGCTTCAATCGCATCCATATCCTCTTCGATGGAATCAACAAGGCTGATCCAACCAGCTTCGGGATCAGTGATACGCGCAGCGGTCCCGTTGGATTGCCCGAAGTAAATATCCAGAACACCGGTTTGGATTTCGGAGGCGTTTCTGGATTTCCGCAAGGACGCGGCGATCTGACGACTGTAATCAACGACACACTCACGTACCTTCGTGGCAAGCACACGTTTAAGTTCGGCGGGGAAGCACGCCAGGTAAACGATAACGG
>DATEMI010000612.1:0-4300 GCA_035275665.1 Terriglobales bacterium
AGCAGTCGCTCTCGAAATCTCACTTTAGCGTTGACTCCTTTTCCCGCTTCGGAACTAAAGTGGGAAACAGGAAGAAAAGAGAGGTTTCTCTTCTTCGCTGCGCGAACGATCGCTCCTGCCAAAGGATGTTCGCTACGCGACTCGACGCTTGCGGCGATCTGCAGAATCTCCTCTTCCGAATACGCCTCCTTCGCTCCGAGCCGCAGGCGGATCTCAGTGACCTCCGGCTTGCCTTCGGTGAGCGTTCCAGTTTTATCGACGACCAGCGTGTCCACTTTCTCCATCGATTCCAGAGCGCGTGCGTCGCGCACCAGAACTCCATGACGTGCGCCTTGTCCGGTACCGACCATAATGGCCATCGGCGTTGCCAATCCGAGCGCGCATGGACAGGCGATGATCAGCACCGACACCGCGCTCACCAGCGCATGAGCAAAGCGCGGCTCGGGACCAAAGAAGAGCCATCCAAAAAACGCCGCAACCGCGCAAGTGATCACGGCAGGAACAAAGATCGCGGCCACGCGATCGGCGAGACGCTGAATCGGAGCCCGGCTTCGCTGCGCACTCGCAACCATGCCGACGATCTGTGCCAGCAGTGTTTCGCTGCCGACGCGCTCGGCGACGATGAGCAGCGATCCGTTGCTATTCAGCGTGCCGCCAATCACCTTGTCTCCCGCCTGTTTCAGAACGGGAAAGGATTCGCCGGTGACCATCGATTCATCGACGCTGCTTTTGCCGTCTTCCACCCGGCCGTCAACAGGCACTTTTTCTCCCGGTCGAACACGCAGGCGCTCGCCGACGGCGACTTGCTCCAGCGGAACATCGGTCTCGCTGCCGTCGCGCGCAATCCGTCGGGCCATTTTGGGAGTGAGATCGAGCAGGGCACGAATTGCGCTGCTGGTCTGCTTGCGTGCACGTAACTCCATGACCTGACCCAGCAGCACGAGCACGGTAATCGCTGCGCTCACTTCGAAATAAACGTCCGCTCGGCCTGCGTCGCGCGCGATCTGTGGAAGCAGATTCGATGGCAAGATGGTCACGATCAGGCTGTAGAGGAATGCAACGCCGGTGCCCATCGCAATCAGCGTAAACATGTTGAGATTGCGCGTGCGCAGCGAGTTCCAGCCGAGCTCGAAGAACGGAGCGCCTCCCCAGAGGACGACCGGCGTTGCCAGCGCAAGCTGCAGCAAGGCAGAAGCCTGCGACATTTCAAACTGGTGCAGCCATCCTGAGCTGAGCATGCCTCCCATGCTGATGATCAGCAGCGGCACGGTGAGCGCGATGCCAATCCGGAAGCGCAAACTCATGCTGCGAAGGCCGCTGTCGTCTTCAGCCGGAGCTGAGGCCGAAGTGATGCGCGGCTCCAGCGCCATTCCGCATTTGGGACATGAGCCGGCCTTGTCGGAAACCACCTCCGGATGCATGGGGCAGAAGTACTCGGTCTTCGTCGCCGGCAGAAGCTCCGGCTCCAAAGCCATTCCGCATTTGGGACACGAACCCGACTTGTCGGAGGTGACTTCCGGATCCATCGGACAGAAATATTTTGGTGCGCGGGAACGCGCGGGCTGTGGTGCAGAAGCGAGCGTGGCTGGAGCAGGTCCTAGCTGAACCAAGCCTGACGATTTCGGCTTTGGCGCGAGATACTGCTGAGGATTCGCCTCGAACTTCTGCGCGCAATGAGCGCAGCAGAAGAAATACTGCTTGCCCGCGTGCTCGCGCGTGGCTGCTGGGCGCTCCGGCTCAACCGTCATTCCGCAAACGGGATCGTTCGTGCGATTCGTGATTTGCTCCTTCTGGTGCATCACAGCATCCGTCGTCTCTAAGGTCGTGAGGACAAAAGGACCTGCGGCCGCCGCCGAGCCGGGGTTTTGGTTTCGAGATACTTACTCGCGAACACACCCGCGCGGGGGCGCGCGTCGGTCCGTCAGGGTTCCTACCGCGAATGTTTGTAGAACAACTCCGTCAATTCTTCATACGTACGCTGTGCTTTCTTCTCATCGCCGGAGCGCAGGGCCTCGGTCGCGCAGTGCTGGAGGTGTCCGCTCAACAGCACGCGCTCGATCGAGCGGAGCGACGCGTGAACGGCCGACATCTGCTCCAGAATCTCTGGACAATAGCGCTCGTCCTCTACCATTTTCTGAAGTCCGCGCACCTGGCCCTCCACGCGGCGCAGGCGCACCTGCAGGTTCTTCCTTATTTCCGGATCCTCGGCCGAGCCGTGACCATGCTCTGGTTTGTGTTTCATGGCGACTATTCGCCCGCGAGGTACTTGTATTGCGCCTCGCTGAGAGGTACGACGCTGAGGCGTCCCTGCCGCACCAGAGGAGAATCCGCAAATGATTTGTGCTGCTTGATCTCAGCTAGGGTTCTTGGTTTCGCGATCGCCGATCCTGCTTTGATTTGCACTTTCGGATTCTTTTCGTCAGAAGGATCGACAGATACAACCGACGCCGTTCCGACTGCGGTCTTCTCGTCGCCAGTGTGATAGATCACCAGCCGGTCGCCCGACTTCATGTTGCGCAGGTTCTTGAGCGCAACCGGATTCGTAACGCCGTCCCAAATCGTCGTCTTGTCACGCTGCAGATCGGCGAAGGAATAGGCGCCGGGTTCGGTCTTCAGAAGATAGTTCATCAAAGAATCTTGTCTCGCTTTCATATACGTTATACCCCCAATGGGTATCTACGTCAAACTGGCGGTGCTGCGATGCTGGTACTCTCGTAAAAGAACTCGACGAGGAGGAACACCGATCGTATGACACAGCTCGATGTCGTATTTCGCTATGGCACGCCGCCAGGAGAAAACGAATTGCGCGCGCTTACCTATGCTCGCGAAGTCTATGGCATTCGCAAAATCGACCTTGATGAGGAGCAGCAGACAGTCCGCGTGGAATATGACGCCACCCGTCTAAATGACGACGTCGTGGCAGGCGTATTAAGGCGTGCAGGACTGGACTTGAGGGAAAAAGTGGAACTCGTTTGAAATTGCTGGTAAGCTGCAGGTTGCGCGCCAAAAAGTTGCGTAAATGCAACGAGACGCTCAAGAGATCCTCTGGCCGAGTAAGTCTCAAGAGCGTCCCAGTTGCGCGCCACTTCGTCTGCTATGGGATAGAGCATCCTCCTTGCCATCCCTGCACTGACTCAAAACACAGGACTTAGCCACTCTGCTGGCCACCTCGGCGGGTAAAATTGTCTGCCTCCAAAGTCCCGTAGTGTAGCTTTTGCCCGACACTGCACAAGGAGTGTTGCAGGTTGCCTTCGGGAGCTCCGGAGCCGAGCGCTGCCGGGCTGGCAGACGATCCGATTCAAGCTTCAGCTCAGAGAAGGAGGAGTGGTCCAGGCTGCAAAAGACCCGCAGCAACGAGACGCTCCCGAGCGCTCGCTGATCAAGGCACGATCATCGCAACTTCTTTCTCGTTCTTTATCACTGAGACAGTCTCTCGGGTGCACTGAATAATTACTTCAAAATGATGGCGCGCCCTGAGAGATTCGAACTCCCGACCTTCTGATTCGTAGTCAGACGCTCTATCCAACTGAGCTAAGGGCGCGAGAATTGCGCGAGGAAAGAACAGCGGGGACAGAAAAATTATAGCAGAGAGCAAACGCTGTCTGATTCGGACTATCGGGGGCGAAACATGGGCTATGGCTTCCGGCAAGAATCATTCGGGCTATTGTGGATTGGAATTCGCAAGATTGTTACTTGGAGTCATGCGACTCGTCTTACTCTACATAAGCCCTGCATATGTGTTCTCTTGTCAGGAAACATTCCCGCTGCGACCGGCATCTCTGGTTGAATTGCTTTGTCCGCTGCGTCCCGTAACGGACCCAGTTTCGTTGCTGCAACAATTGCGAACAGGCGTAACATAAGCCCTGCACGGCCCCGAGTTGATTCCGATTTTCTTGAAGGAGCAGGGCGTATGAAAAGCTCCACCCGTATCGTTTCGACAGGTTTCATATTGGTTTTATCTATGTGCTTGCCAGCTGCGGCGCAACGCTCTCAACCGGGCAGTGCGCCAAGCAGCGCCCCCAGCAGCAGACCTTCGACTCCGACTGTGCAGCCGAGCATTCCATCTCCGGGCACGAACTTTCCCAGTACTCAGACGCAGCGCCAGGTCCTCTACATCTCCGGTGCGGTAGTTATGCAGGATGGCACGCCGCCTCCGGAACCGGTGGCGATCGAGCGTGTATGCGGCGGCGCGGCCCACAAAGAGGGATACACCGATTCCAAAGGCCGATACCAAATCCAACTCGGGCAAAACTTCGAGCTGCAGGACGTCTCCGAAAGCAGTAACGTAAGCAGCGGTCTG
>DATEMI010000613.1:0-2693 GCA_035275665.1 Terriglobales bacterium
TTGCGTTCGACGCTGGTGCTCCGGGCTCTTGGTGTCGCGGCTTTCGTGCGCGAATGAGAGAGCCGCGCCTTCCGCGACTTGGCGGACGTTGAATCCTTTCGCGGTCTGATGCAGGTAGATGATTGCACCGCGCCCTACCTCCGCGATCATCTTCATCGAGCGGTCGAGGATGGAATGGCATTCGCACAACGTAGTGCCAAACACATCGCCAACCAGACAGTGCGAGTGGACGCGCACCAGCACCGGCTGATCTCCTTCACCGGCATCGCCGTACAGCAAAGCTACGTGCGACTCGCCGCCATCGACTTCGGATTCGTAAGCCACCAGGCGGAATTCCCCGTAGCGTGTGGGCAGAACGCCTTCACCTATGCGATGGATGTAGCGCTCGTGCTGCATGCGATAGCGGATCAACTCGGCTACCGTGAGCATCTTCAACTTGTGCTGCTGGCAAAATTCGATCAAATCCGGCACACGCGCCATGGTGCCGTCTTCTTTCATAATTTCACAGATAACGCCTGCAGGAATCAGCCCCGCCATACGCGCGAGATCGACCGCCGATTCAGTTTGCCCCGCGCGTACAAGCACGCCGCCTTTTCGCGCACGGAGAGGAAACGTGTGTCCCGGCTTCACCAGATCGGAAGGGCGGCTCGACGGATCGATTGCGACTTTGATGGTCCTCGCTCGGTCGTATGCCGAGATTCCGGTCGTGACTCCATCGCGAGCATCGACGCTTTCCGTGAAGGCCGTCCCATATTGGGAAGTATTATGCGGCGTCATCATTCCAAGACGCAGATAGTCCAGACGCTCTTCAGTGAGTGCCAGGCAAATGAGCCCTCGCCCGTGCTTGGCCATGAAGTTAATGACTTCCGGAGTCGCGAACTCAGCGGCGATGGTCAGATCGCCTTCGTTCTCACGGTCTTCATCGTCGACGACGACGATCATGCGCCCGGCGCGAATCTCGGCCAGAGCGGTTTGGACGTCTGTGAAATGCGAACTCATGCAATCCTAATGAAGTTTGCGGCTGCTTAGATTCTAGCAGTGTTCCCAAATCAGGCAGTGGGAGGAAGCTCTCCCGCAATGGTAGGACCAGGTGGACGCTTCCAGAACTCCAGGCCGCGGCGGAAAAGAGCCATTGCGGCGCGCGCAAACATCCGGATGAGCACGACAGCGACTATGACCAGAGCGATGGCAATCGCAGCCGACCAATATGGATGGCGCGTGGCAAACCAGGTGAGGCCGATCGACGCGGCGTCCTCTCCAGCGCTCAATGCCATATTGGAGAACGGCTCAGGCGATGGCGTGACCGCCGCTCGCGCAGCGAATTTGCCGGTGTGTGCCACGCCAGAGATCACCGCCGCGAGCGCAGTGCTGGCGATCTGCAGCGACGGCGACAGCTGAGACGTTGCCGCGTAGGCTACCAAGGCCGCTAAAGGGATGCGTATAAAAGTATGTAGCGCATTCCAGACCAGATCAAAAGCCGGGACTTTATCGGCGAAAAAGTGCAGGACGAACATTGCAACTGCGGCTGCAATGATCCACGGGTTCTCGATCGTGTGGAGCGCCGGGGGAAGATCGACGACATGGAATCGTCCGAGAAATCCGAGTGTCGCGAGCATGGCATAGACGTTTAGACCAGCCGCAAAGCTCGCGCCGATCACTAGTGAGACGATCTGTGCAGGGTTCAACTCCATTTTCGTAGTTATATAAGAGTAAACCGAGCGTGGAGGGGTTGCGAAAGATTACAGTCGCGGAACCATCAGGTCGTAATCGCCGGACGCGCTGTCCATTGTGACTGGATTGGGAACAGCAGGGCCCTCGCTCGGCAAAAACACGTCAAAGGCGGAATGAACGGTTCAGTCCGGAGTGAGAGACGACAATGAGTTGAACGAATCGTTTAAGCGATGAGAGAGCACGGCTAGGCTCTTTCCTAAAACGGGATATCTTCGTCCTGAACTCCAGTTGCATGGGCCGGTTCCTCATGATGCCCGTGGCTCTGGTCAAAGTTGCTGCCGCCGGCCGATGCCCCACGAGAGTATCCGCGCGATCCGCTTTCGGCATCGCCTTCCCCTCGTCCGCTGAGGAGCACGAGATCGTTGGCGATAATCTCGGTCTTATATTTCTTCTGCCCGGTTTCTTTGTCGTCCCAGGAGCTGGTTTGCAAACGGCCCTCGATATAAACCTTGGAACCTTTCTTTACGTACTCGCCCACAATCTCGGCCAGGCGCTGCCAGGCAACGATGTTGTGCCACTCGGTGCGTTCCTGCCATTGACCGGCTTTGTCTTTATAGCCTTCGTTTGTAGCGAGCGAGAATTTGGCGACAGCCGTGCCGCTGGGGGTGTACTTGACCTCGGGATCTTTGCCGAGGTTTCCGACGAGAATGACTTTATTTACGCTCTTTGCCATGGGCCGCTCCGGAAAGGAATGAAGTCCGCTCAATATAGCAGGAAAAGCCGCATCGGGTCATCGGATGATCGGGCCATCGGGTGGTCTAAAGTCGGGCTTTCGGGTCTTTTGCGTTGTGCCACCTTAAGTCTTTCAGATCACCGATGGCCCGATCACCCGATGACCCGATGCCCTCAGTCCGCGACCGTAATCTTCATGTTGTCCACAAACACGTGGTACGGTGTGCTGGCCGCGTTCAGATCGACTTGGAAACCGTTCGTGAACTCGAGGCGCGTTCCGGTCTGCGTGG
>DATEMI010000614.1:0-4456 GCA_035275665.1 Terriglobales bacterium
GTGAGCAGCGCATGCTGATCGAAGCCCAGACTCACATGCTGCAGGCGATTCAGCGTACGCAGCAATAAGCCGCAGGCGACGAGCAGCAGGAGCGAGAGTGCTACCTGTCCGCCGACGAGAGCTTTCCCAATTGGGAACCGTCCTCCGGCTGATGACGCCTGCATGCGAGTGTCTTTCAGCGCGGGAGCGACGCTCACACGCGTGGCCGCCAGCGCGGGCATCAGTCCGAAGACAACTCCGCTGAGGATGGAAACGGCGGCAGTGAAGGCCAGCACATGCCAGTCGATTCCAGCAGAAAGGTTGAGCGGATTTCGTCCGGAGCCGAGCAGGCGTACCAAAGCGGAACTCGCCCAGGCAGAAACCAGCAAGCCGGCGATGCCACCAGCGAGAGCGAGC
Organism: Terriglobales bacterium; assembly: GCA_035275665.1. GTDB lineage: Bacteria > Acidobacteriota > Terriglobia > Terriglobales > Acidobacteriaceae > Gp1-AA112. The sequence goes on from DATEMI010000614.1 coordinate 397, forward strand.
AAGACGCTTTCGGCCAGAAGCTGACGGACAATGCGTCCGCGCGAAGCGCCCAGGCTCAGCCGTACCGCGATCTCTTTCTGACGCGCCGAGGCGCGAGCCATCAACAGGCCGGCGACATTCGCGCACGCAATCAGCAACACCAGCCCAACCATGCCCATGAGCAGAAGCAGCGACGTGGAGAATCGGCGCCGCAAATCATTCAGGCCGCGCCCGGCTGGAATGAGTCCTATATTGGGAATTGCGGTGTTCGCCGCTGTCTGCACTCGCGCTCTAAGTGTCCGATCGAAGATTACCTGCAATTCCGAACGCGCTGCCTCTTCGATGACGCCCGGTTGCAATCGGCCAATCACCTGCAGCCACCAAACCTTCGGCGAATCCAGGTGGTCGTCGTAGATGCGTGTCCACTCCTCTCGATACAGACTTAGAGGAATGTACACGTCGACCGGATTACCCGGGAGAATGCCGAAGAATTCCGGAGGAGCTACACCGAGAATCGTGATCGGCTGCCCGTTCATCCTGATCGTTTTGCCCTCGACGTTGGTGTCGCCACCGAAGTGCTTGCGCCAGAAGGCGTAGGAGACAACCGCAACGGATGAGGCCGATGCAGCGTCGTCGCTCGGCAGCAATGCCCGTCCTAAAATGGGAGAGACGCCAAGCCCCTCGAAGAAATTGCCCGAGACCGCCTGAAGATGGGCAGACTCGGCTGCGCCGTTCACGGCTATGTTGACGTTGGAATCGTTGGCGGCATAGGCGAAGGTCGCTTCGAAGACATCGTTCTGCTTCTTGAACTCGGCATAATCGTTGGCGGAAAACGACGTGCTGGACATGATTCCAGCGGTGTCTTTGCCGCCGTTGCCCTCGAGGTCGTCAACGAATGTGTGAGGCCAGTCCTTCGCAGACCAGTTCATTAGCATGAGGCGTTCGGGTTCCCGTACCGGCAGCATCTTCAGACTCACGGCATTAATGAGGCTGAAGATTGCAGTGTTTGCGCCGATGCCGAGCGCAAGTGAGATGGTGATGACCAGCGCAAGAGAGGGATGTTTGCGGAATGTGCGCAGGCCATAGCGAAGGTCAGCGATGAGGTCTTCGATCCAGCTCACGCCGCGCGCTTCACGGCATTTTTCTTTCTGCTGCTCCATGCCGGTCATTGCGCGCACGGCCTGATGACGCGCCTCGGTTACAGACATGCCTTGCGACTTGAGGTACTCGATCTTGCGGTCGAGGTGATACTCGAATTCTTCGCGCAGGTCCTGCTCTACTCGGGACCGGCGAAACAACGAACGCAACCGCAACGGCAGCTTATAGATCCAGTGTTCCAATCCCATCCTAGGCCTCCCGAAGTTGGACGACGTGCGATATCGCCGATGAGAGCCGGTTCCAGTTGGCGGCTTCCTTTTCGAGATGACGGCGCCCAAGACGAGTCAACGAATAGAACTTAGCGCGGCGATTGTTCTCGCTCGGCTTCCATTCCGACTTGATCCAGCCTTCTTGCTCCAGCTTATGTAACGCCGGATAGAGCGAGCCGTCGCTCACCTGAAGTACATCTCCGGAGATTTGTGTGAGTCGCTGACTGATCGCCCATCCATGCAGCGGTTCGAGCGCCAGGATTTTCAGTAGTAGCAAATCAAGCGTGCCCTGGACTAGATCGGAAGGTTTGCTCAAGAATACTTCTCCTCGGTTACCGAGGTTAGACGCATACTACTCCTCTCGGTTAGCAAGGGGAAGCTGGCATTCGAAGTACTGCTTCCTGCGATTCGCGAACATCGAGGACCCGCTCGAAGACTATGTATTTGCGCCGTCCTGGCACTCTGAGATCGCAATTATTTTCGCTTGACTTTCGCCCCCTTTCGAGATAGCACAGTAGTAGGGATAGTTCGACTCGGCAAGTATGAAGTTACAGAGTTTTAAATCTGGGATGTCGCTTCCGTCGCGAGTTCGCAAAATCCGCCCGGTCTTGGTGTCTTCCTGGCTAGCGCGGTTGAGAATTCGGCTGTACGCCGTGGAAAATTCGGCGTTACGCCGTGGAAAATTCGGGGTAACCCCGTGGAAATCTCGGGGTAACGCCGTGGAAATCTCGGGGTTACCCCACCAACTTTCGAGGCCGAATGTTTCCTCAATGTAACTGAATCTACTCGAGATATGTTGATTCTTACAGCAAGAGTTCGACAAAAGAGGCCCTCGATAAATGGAATGCACCAATCGCCAGAAATGTGAGGCAATCATTCCCATTCCGTACCCATGACGTGCGGACTTCAACCCATCAAAAGATGGGTTACGCTGAGGAAATCTCTGGGTAACCCTGAAGAAATTCAGGGTTGAGAGTTGCAATTGCTTGTGCTTGATATTGCCGCCATCTTTCCCGGATTGAAAGCAGCTGGCGCGGAAACGCTCTCGTCATATTGGAGAATGTCAGGGAAAAATCTTGATGCGATCATCGTCGCCACGTTTATTAAACCGGTCCAAAATTGTCGTGCAATTTCGACCGCGGAGCCTCTTCGCTGACGCCCGGCTTCAATCGACCACTCACCGACCCTCACCAAGTTCTTTTCAGACGCAGCCCGGGGCTTTGCCTTTGGCTCTATGAGCTGCGATAAAATTGGGCATTCCCGTCCACCTGTTTAGGAGGCTGTTTCTGGGTCTGCTTTCTCTCCGCCGATCATTTTCTGTTCTGGCGCTTGTGCTCATTTCTTCATCATCGGTTCTCTTCGCGCGGCAGACGTCTGTGGCTCCTGCAGCGAACCGCGTCGCCGAGCCTGCTGGAAGCAAAATCACGCTGGACGTGAGTGAGACCTTCTTCTCGTTCTTTGCCGGGTTGAATTCCTGCGGATACGACCAGGAGCTTTCAAGCTCCGATCCGGTACGAGATCAAATCCGCGCCGATGTGATTCGAGCCGTGGCCGCTTCGGAGGACGCGCAGTTCCAGCGCAAGCAGCTTTGCGCATTTATTCATGATCATCCGGCCCCCGAGCCTTCGCACAACATCTCGCAGTACGTTTCGCTGGCGTTCTACACGAGTGAGCCGCCGCAGTTCAAAACTACGATTCGCGAGTCCGATCTGCCGCCCGATTCGCAGAATGTGCTTGGATACTTGCCGGTACTGCAGAAGTTTTACGATGCTGCCCATCTCCACGATCTCTGGAAGAAATATCGTCCGCAGTACGACGCTTACGTAGATCGCTTTCACGAGGAAGTGGCGCAGATGATTCTGACCACTGACAGCTATCTACAGCTGCCGATCAGTGGAGCTGCCGGTCGTGGCTTCTCCTTATATATAGAGCCGCTGGTCGCCCCTGGGGAGATTAACTCGCGCAACTATGGCGTGAACTACATGATGTTGATGGCTCCCGACGCGGGTGCGTTGAAGATGCAACCGGTGCGGCACACGTATCTGCACTACGTGCTCGATCCGCTGGTGTTGAAACGGTTCACTCGCATGCAGCCGCTAAAGCCGTTACTGCAGACGGTGCAGACTGCTCCCTTGGATGAGAAATTTAAGACAGATATTGCGCTGCTCGTGACTGAATCCGTAATTCGCGCCGTCGAGATTCGCACCGAGCCGATGATTCGCGTTCCAAATGAGGACAGAAAAGAACGTGAGAGGAGAATTGAGGCGGTCCGCATGCATGAAGTCGAGGAAGCCATGCAGGAGGGATTTGTTCTCACTCATTATTTCTACGAGCAGTTTGCTGATTTCGAGAAAGGCGAAGTCGGCTTTGAGCAGGCATTTGGACCCATGCTGACGAACCTCAGCCTGACCCTCGGCCGCGAGGAAAAGCGTGCGCGCGAGGTGAAGTTCGCGCAGCAAGGCGCGCCAGACTTGATTCGCGCCACGATTCGTCCGCAAGGCGATACCCTTGATGCAGCTGAGGAAAGCCTCGCAGCTGGCGATACAAAGTCGGCACAGGAGATCGCCGAGAACACGCTCAGCAGTGGCACTGGCGATCAGGGACGCGCGGCGTTCATCCTGGCGCGCGCTTCGTCGCTGCAGGGACACATGCAGGAGGCGATCGACAATTTTCAGAAGACGCTGCAACTCGCCAGTGATCCGCGCATGCTGGCC
>DATEMI010000615.1:0-4375 GCA_035275665.1 Terriglobales bacterium
ATCGCACGTCAGGACCTCGATTTCTTCGCAGGATGGCAGCAACCCGATGGCAACTTCGTTTCCCAGGGCGGGCAATTCGACGGCTGGGGACAAGTGCTGTGGGCCTACGGCCAGCACTTTCGCATCACCAAAGATCTGGACTTCGCACGCAAAGTATATCCGTCGGTGCAGAAGGCAATCGCATGGCTGCAGCAGGCGCGGCGCAATGATCCGCTGCATCTCATGCCTTCAACTTCACCTGGCGACAACGAGAACGTGACCGGTCACGTAACCGGACATAACTTCTGGGCGCTGGGCGGACTCAAAAACGCGATCATTCTCGCGCAGGCTCTCGGGCAACAGCAGGATGCAAAGGCATATCAGGCTGAGTACGACGACTTCAAAACTGCCTTCCTCGCAGCGCTGAAAAAAACTACGGCTAGTACCGGCGGCTACATGCCTCCTGGTCTGGACGTGAGCGGCGGTGAGGATTGGGGCAACATGCTCGCCGTCTATCCCGAGCAGATTCTCGATCCCTACGATCCGATGGTCATCGCCACGCTGAATGCCACGCGCGCCAAGTACCAGGAAGGCATCATGACCTACGGCCAGGGTCGCTGGCTGCACCATTACTTGACGATGAAGAACACGGAGACGGAGACGATTCGCGGCGATGAGCAGCTCGCAGTTGAAGAGTTGTATGCGCTGCTCGTGCACACCAGTTCAACGCATGCAGGTTTCGAATACTGCATCGTGCCGTGGAGCACGCGGGACTTCGCGCAGAATCTCTCGCCACATGGATGGTTCGCGGCAAAGTTTCGTATGGCGCTGCGGAACATGCTGGTGCGTGAAGAGCAGGATCGGAGATTGCATCTGCTCTCCGTGATTTCGCCGGACTGGGTCAGACCTGGTGAGGGAATTTCCGTAAAGCGTGCTCCGACAAACTTCGGCCAGGTGAATTTCGATGTAAAGTTCACGGATACCGGTGCAACGATGACCTTAAACAATAACTTTAAGGAGAGACCGCAGGACATCGTTCTCCATCTGCCATGGTTCGTGAATGTGAGTGCCGTCACGGCGGATGGCACGAAGATCCCCGTCGCAAATAACGCGGCAGTATTGCCGGCGAGTGTTCGCAGCGTCCAGATCGCATGGCAAAAGAAGACCGATGCTCCGGGGTTGAGCTATGAAAATGCTGTAAAGGACTACAAAGCCGAGTATCGCCGCCGCTACGAGCAGTGGGTGCACACTGGACAAAACCAGAGCGCGGCCGCAACTGGGAGGTAAGCATGTCATCGACAACCGTCAGCGCGATTCCCAAAACGACAATCGCGAGCGTCCCTTCGGCGCCGTCCAGCACGCGACTTACTTCTCTCGACGTGTTTCGCGGGATGACGATCGCGGCGATGATTCTGGTCAACAACTCCGGTGACGGCCAGCACACGTACTGGCCGCTCGAACATGCCAAATGGAACGGCTGGACGCCTACCGATCTGATTTTTCCGTTCTTCTTGTTCATCGTCGGGGTCTCGATGGTCTTTTCGTTCAGCTCGCGAACGGCACGCGGGCAGACGCGCAAGCACCTGCTACTTCACGTGCTCAAACGCAGTGCAATCATCTTCGCGCTGGGACTGTTCCTGTACGCGTACCCCAAATTTGATGTACACACCGCGCGCATTCCCGGTGTACTGCAGAGAATCGCGGTTGTGTATCTGATTGCATCGGCAATCTTTCTATACACCGGACGCATTGCTCGGGTGGTGATTACGGGAGCGCTGCTCCTCGTGTATTGGCTACTGCTCACGCGTGTATCTGTGCCTGGGTTCGGTCCAGGTGTACTCACGATGGACGGCAATCTGGTGGGCTACATCGATCGCAGTCTGATTTACAACCACCTGTGGATTGCGCATCGCTTCGACCCTGAAGGAATTCTGAGCACCATTCCTTCAATTGCCACTTGCCTGATCGGAGTCTTCACCGGCGAATGGATGCGCTCGCCCAGAACGCACCTTCAGAAGCTTGCAGGATTATTTTCCTGCGCTGCTGTCGGGCTGATTGCGGGAGAGATTTGGAATCAGTGGTTCCCGATTAACAAGATGATCTGGACCAGTTCGTACGTCCTCTTCACTGCAGGATTCGCTCTGTTCATTTTCGGCCTGTGCTACTGGGCGGTCGACGTGCGCGGATGGAAGCGCTGGAGCGTGCCGTTCATCATCTTTGGCGTGAACCCGCTCGGAATCTACTTCCTCGCGAGTTGGGCAGAAACCGCTCTTTACCGCCATCACATTCATGGGGTGTCGATCAAGAACATTCTCTACGAAAGCTCATTCGCTCACATCAGCAATCCGTATCTTGGTTCGCTGGCGTGGAGCATAAGTTTCGTTTTGGTATTCTTCGTCATCGCGTGGGCGATGTATCGCAAACAGATCATGATTAGAGTTTGATTCCTCTTTTGCATCGTGAATGAACGGGGGTGACCTGTCATCCTGAAGCGCTTCTTTTGCGCGAAGGATCTCCCGCGATGCTCAGGACTTGAAATTCTGTTTGAATGGCTCCTTCACAGGAACTCTAAATGCAGTGCCGAGGAGCCAGGTAAGCGCGTTTTAGCGGGAAAGATTGCGGGAGATCCTTCGGCCAAAAGAAGGCCTTCAGGATGACAGCCCAATGGCGTTGACGATTCCTAACTAAATTTTGCGGACCAACCACTCGACAATGACAAAGCTCTCGCTGTTGCTGGCATATCTCTTCTGTGCGCTGAGTTGCGCGCTCAGTGCGCAAGAAACGACGAAGTCTCCCGTCGATTGGGTGAATCCTTATATCGGCACTGCCGGACCGGGCAGCGACTACGGCGGGACTATGCCGCTGGTCACAACTCCCTTTGGGATGACGAACTGGACCGCGCAGACGCGGCAGAACAAGATCAGCGTCTCTTCCTACCACTACGGCGACTCGACCATTTCTGGATTCATCGGAACGCATCAGCCTGCGATCTGGATGGGCGATTTCGGCTACGTAACCCTCGTGCCTGAACTCGATGAAATCAAGACTGCCCCCGAAGCTCGCAAACTCAGCTTCACGCACGCTGATGAGAAGGCGACTCCCTATTACTACTGGGTATTGATGAAGACGCCGGATTCTCGCGAGATCAAAGCGGAGATAACCGCAACTGATCACTGCGGGTATCTCCGTTTTACCTTTCCAGCCCACTCTCAGGCCGGTGTTCTCGTCGAAGCCACGCGGCCGAATATCACTGGGTTTGCGCACGTGAGCCCCGATGGCCGCGAAATTACCGGTTTCAATCCCGACCGTATGGACTCTCATCTTGGTCCATTTGTCCTGCCGAATTTCAAAGGCTATTTTGTTATTCAGTTTCGGGAATCGCCGGCAAAGAACGGAACCTATGAAGGCTCGCAATTGCACGCCGGCGCGCAAACGGCGCAAGGCACGAATGTCGGCGCCTACGCAACGTTTGCTCCTGCAGCAAAAGAAGTTGTTGAAGTGCGAGTCGGAACATCCTTCATCGGCATCGACCAGGCCAGAGCCAATCTGCAGAAGGAAATTCCGAATTGGGATTTTGACGCTCTGCGCGACGGGCTGAAGCAAACCTGGAACAAAAAGCTTGGGCTCATCGAGATCGACGGAGCCTCCGATGATCAACGCGCGATCTTCTACACCGGCCTGTATCACTCGGTGCTATATCCGCGGCTGTTCTCCGAGTACGGCCACTATTACAGCGCCTTCGACGACAAAATTCATTCTGGAGTTTCGTACACCGCGTACTCGCTCTGGGATACGTTCCGTGCTGAGCACAGCCTGCTCACGTTGATTGCTCCTGAGCGCGTGAACGATATGGTGAAAGCTCTCCTGCAGAACTATGAGGAGGGCGGATGGATGCCAAAGTGGCCCAATCCCTCCTATACGAACATCATGATCGCCACCCACGCAGACTCCATGGTTGCTGAAGCCATCAACAAAGGCTTTCGCGGATTCGATCTGAATCTCGCCTACAAGGCTGCGTACAAAGACGCGATGACTCCGCCCGACGGCGATACGACTCGCAAATGGTACGATCGCGAGCCGCATACACCATATGAAGCGCGCGCCGGTCTGACATACGCAAAGACGCTCGGATACGTTCCGAACGACAAAACCGCTGAGTCCGCCTCATCGAGTCTCGAAGACGACTACGACGATTACGCTGTTGCGCAGATCGCAAAAGCCGCGGGAAAAGAAACCGACTACAAATTCTTCATTAATCGTTCGCGCAACTACCGATTGCTCTTTAATCCCGAAACAGGATTCATGCAGGCGCGCAACTCCGACGGCTCATGGGCCGATCCCAAAGCTGGATGGACCGAGGGCGATAAATGGGTCTATACGTGGTCGGTGATGCACG
>DATEMI010000616.1:0-2487 GCA_035275665.1 Terriglobales bacterium
TACGAAGACATGCCCCTTCGAGTTAACGGCCACGCCTGCAACTTCTCCGAAATAGATATCGGGCGGGAGCTGCACGACATCAGGGAGGGAGCGGTAAGGGATCTGCGGCGGTTGCTGCGCGGCGGCAACAACCGAGAGAAGGATGACGGTAAGAAGTGCGGTCCTCATGCGACCTCCGGACTTCAGACGATATTGCGCGCTAATATAGCGAAATATGCGGACGGAAAGCAGTGAAGAAATTGAAGCAAGAACGACTCGACAATATTATTGCGGAAATTTTAGATGACCGTACACCTGCCGTCCTCGGTTTTGAAGGTGAATGTTTTAGGAATGATCAAGTCTCCTCAAAGCCTGTCATCCTGAGCCGCGTTTGGGCGAAGGATCTTCCGGGATGCTTACGCCTAACATTCACTTACGAGGCTCTTTGGCCAATGCCTGGGGGTTTCGGTGAAGGAGCCATATCGGCGGCATTTCAGTCGGAAATATTCCGGGAGATCCTTCGCCAAAATGCGGACTCAGGATGACAAGTTATAGGAGGGGTAAAACATGGTGACAGGAAGTTGTGAAAAAAATGACTTCAGTTTGGGCTCCTAATCGCGAAACAACATTTGCTTTTAGAGGCCCAGAAACGATCGATCGAATTTCGGCAGGCTTTTTGCTCCACGTCGCAAAATTCAAAACTCATTTTTCTTCACAGCTTCCAGACGGAACCTTTTCCTTAATTGGGAAGTCAGGCGAGAGTATGTTGCCTGTCCCTAGTTTAGTTCTTGTTCGTTTGTTCTCTGATCTATGGCGACCCCTCGTATGATTGGGCAACCATTACGATGTAGCCGTCCGGATCGTGCAATTCAAATTCCCCTTTTGGCAGATATTCCGGATATGTGATCGCACTGACGTTTACCCCCATGCCGATGAGCTGCTGCCGCAATGCAAGCAGGTCCGCAGCATACAGGTACAAAACCACAGGCTGCTCGCGGCCCGATTGTTCTTTGCTGCGCACGAGCATCAAGTGTGCGCCGGTTTTCCAATTCGGAGCTCCGGGCTGATACAGCCACGCCCAATGCATCGGCGGCGCTTCGCGCGGAACGTAATTTCCGATCTGAAAGCCGAGCAACTCGTAAAACTTTGCCGAGCGCTCTACATCCGCCACGCGAATCATGGGCACCAGGGCATTGATTGGGGCGGCGCTTTGGGGCTGGACCGCTGCTTCGCTCATGGGCCATTATCGTATCGAACTTTGTCTGGTATTTCAGCGCGTCACCCTAGCACGGGTGACGCACGCGACGTCTTCTACATCTCTTTAATTCGTATTTTCGACTGCCGCAGCGCCAACGATAGCGTCTAGCGCCGAACTCTGGATCGCCGCATTGCTTGCGGTGAAAGGCCCCGACCACACTTGTCCAAACTGTGCGCCAGGACCTTGTGCCTTTTCCCAAATCGAATCTGCATTTGCAATGATGAATGTCTTGTAGGCCGGCTGCGGGCTCAGGCTGTAGAGTCGGACCAGATTTCGCACGAAGATGCCTTTGAACTGTACACCATCTGCTCCGCAGTTCGGTTCACAGGGATCGTGGAGAATCCCGTTGCTGTCTGCGAGAGATTGAATGGCAGCGCTCGCAATTACATTTGCGCTCTGTACCGTGGTTGGGTCCGCAGCGGCTTTGGAGAGCTCGGTAAGACCGTTCAGAATGACTCCCTGGTTGTAAGTCCATGTTGTTTTGCCGTTGTTGGCGCAGGTTGTTCCCGCTGCTCCGCTGGCGATTACGAGCCCATCGTTGATCAGACTGCGAGAGTTGATCATCCCGGATCCGGAGAACCAAAGCCATTCCTTCTTCGCCCAATCGAGGTAGGTGCTCTTGTTCGCGGAATCGCGATTTGCGAGTGTGGCCGAGACCGACAGGAACAACTCGTTGGCGACGGCGTTCTTGTAGGTTCGATCTTTCGTCCACCAGATGCCGCCGCCGCACGCATCGTCCCAGCCGGCGGTCATGTCGGCGAAAATGGACTCGGCCATCGAAAGGTAATCCTGACGGCCGGTCAGATCGTAGGCCTCGATCCAGGCAAGGGCCCACCAGCCCTCGTCATCGTAGTACCGATTCAGGAATGCCGAGTGTCCCTGGCTGCCGGCCTGCGCGGCCGTGAAGGTATTTGCGAGTTCAGAATCGTACTGATGCGTGTTGGCGACTCTTGCATAGTCGACCAGCACGGTCAGTGCATTCGCCGAATTCCACCAACCGGTTGTCTGATACACGCCACTAGCCGGGTTGTACCAACCTTGGAGTGTCTGGATTCCCGCCGTCGCATGCTGCAGGTGGGTGGTTGTCGAGATCGGCAGCGGCGGGTTCGAGTTACTGCGGTGAGCCCCGCCACACGAGGCCAGCAACAGAACCAGCAACAGACCACCAACACCGCGAGTTCGCGCAAAGCGTGGTTCGGCGATTCTTAGCACACTCAAATCCACTGGATTCGTTCCACATAATACCCGTG
>DATEMI010000617.1:0-5120 GCA_035275665.1 Terriglobales bacterium
GGTTGAACAGCGTCCGCAACCCAATCCAGAAAACGATGAGCACAAGCGGCATTAATCCACAAACCAGAGGCTCTCGCTCGCGATTGGCATGGGGCGTCGGCACGTTTTTTGGAATTGGTCTCATGCATCCAGGTCCGGGCACGTGGGCTGCCGGAGCGACCGTTCTGCTGTGGTGGCTGGGCGCACAACGAACAACTCACACGGCATTTGTCGCGCTAATCACGGCAGTCGTTGTGACTTTGATTGGAATTCCGGCAAGCACCCGAGTGGCACGCGAAAGCGGGATCAAAGATCCCGGATTCGTGGTGATCGACGAAGCTGCCGGCCAGATGTTCTCGCTCATCATCGCGCCGCTGCGTTGGAAATATCTTTTGCTGAGTTTTATACTTTTTCGTTGCTTCGACATTTTCAAACCTCCGCCCTTGCGTGCTCTGGAGCGGCTGCCGGAGGGAATTGGCATCATGGTTGATGATGTCGGCGCAGGATTGTACTCGCTGCTGGTTCTCGCAATAGTGCTGAAAGTCTGGCCGCCAGCTTAGGCAAACAAATAGCGCGGGCGATGAACAGATCGCGCGAGATTGGGGTCTCTGAACGCTTGCTGGGAAAGCGCCATTTGAACGGGAAGCCGCACATCTCATCCATTAACCCACCGTTCGCTCTTCCCGGCGGCGAGGTACGCATCTCCGGCAGCGGATTTCGCGGGCACGAGATGCATCGTCCGCGCGTGACCTTCGGGGAGGAGCCGGGCGGCGTAGTGATCTCTTCCGAGGACTTTGTCGTTGCGCGCGTTCCCGAAACGGCATTTTCCGGCCCGGTGGTCGTTGAGCCTGACGGCACCAGGAGCAATGGCCTTGAATTGAAAGTCGCTGTCACAATTGCGGAAAACCTGCACCCGGTCACGAATCCTGCCTTGGACGCGGAAGGCAATCTCTTCGTTCCTTTTTCCGGATCACGCGGACAAAAGGTTCCGGTATCGATTTACAAAATCGATACCGGCTATCACGCGAAACCATTTCTCTCCGATTTGATGAATGCGCACGGCATCGCCTTCGATCGTGAGGGTCAGATCTATGTCTCTTCGCGACAGAACGGCACGGTGTACCGCGTCGCTCCTAATGGCACGATGTCTGCATATGCGGAGGGCATGGGCATCGCCACTGGGGTCGCCTTCGATCGTGAGCAGAACCTGTACGTCGGCGATCGCAGCGGAAGCATCTTCAAAATCGCTCGGGATCGGCAGACATTTGTTTTTGCCACTTTGGAACCGAGCGTCTCTGCATATCACCTCGCTTTCGGGCCGGATCAGAACCTGTATGTCACTGGACCAACGACGTCGAGCTATGACGCGATCTACCGCGTCGATCCACATGGCGATAGTTCGGTGTTTTTCCGCGGATTAGGACGGCCACAAGGCATGGCCTTCGACATTGATGGAAATCTCTATGTAGCCGCTTCGTTCGAGGGTAAGCGCGGCATCGTTCGCATCACGCCCCACAAGAAGGCGTCGCTCTGCGTTTCCGGTCAGAACCTTGTCGGTCTTTGCTTTGCTCCAGGAAAGGCTGTAGTGCTGGCCACTACGTCCGCTGTCTTTCATCTCTCCTGGAATATTCAGGGACTGCCGCTGCTTCAATAAGAGTTCGACTCGACAGCTATACTGCCAACCGTGAATGCCGAGATCATCGCCATTGGCTCGGAGCTGCTGACTCCCTATCGCCAGGACACCAACTCGCTGTTTCTCACCGAACGACTGAATGAACTCGGCGTCGAAGTGCGCTTCAAAACGGTAGTGGGCGATTCGCGTGGCGATCTTGTCGCAGTTGCCCGCACGGCGATCACGCGTTCTGACATCGTGATTTTTATGGGAGGCCTCGGACCAACCGAAGACGACCTCACACGGGAGTGCGTCGCCGAAGCTCTCGGAATTGAAATCCACCGCGATCCTGAAGTCATCACCGCGCTCTACAAGCGATTTGCGGAACGACGCCTGACCATGCCGGAGAACAATTCGCGTCAAGCCGATGTGCTCGATGGCGCCTTACTGCTGAAGAATGCGAATGGCACTGCGCCGGCGCAGTGGCTAATCACGAGCCACAACGATGCGCGACGCTACATCATGCTGCTGCCTGGACCGCCGCATGAACTCAAGCCGCTCTTCGATGCAGAATGTTTTCCCCGCCTCAAAGAAAAACTCCCGCAGCAATTCATTGCCAAACGCATGCTGCGTGTCGCAATGGGAGAATCGGCTTGCGACTCTCGCATCGCGCCGATTTACGCAAAAGTTCCGGAAGTGCAAACCACGATCCTGGCGCACGGCGGCGAGACGCAGGTTCATCTGCAAAGCCGTGCTGAGTCGCAAGCGGAAGCGGAGCGACAGGTCGCGAACCTGAGTGATCGCATCGAGGACGAACTTGGCGACGCAGTATTTTCCACCGGTGGCGAGACTCTGGAACAGATCGTCGGCTACTACCTGCAAATGCGCGGAGCGACGCTCGCCGTCGCCGAATCGTGTACTGGGGGTATGCTCGCCGAGCGGCTCACTTCCATTTCGGGAAGTTCGCGATACTTTCTAGGCGGGTCTGTCGTTTATTCGAATGAATTGAAAACCGAGTTCGCTGATGTACCGGCATCGCTGATCGCGAAGCACGGAGCCGTGAGCCGGCAGGTTGCGCTGGCACTGGCAAACGGGATTCGCGAACGCACGAAAGCTACGTTCGGAATTGGAATTACCGGAGTTGCAGGTCCGACCGGCGGAACACCCGAGAAGCCCGTTGGATTGGTGTTCATCGGAATCTCGAGTGAAAACGAAACTGAAGCGGCTGAGCGCAGGTTTCCCGGGGATCGCGAGCGCATTCGTCTGTGGGCGAGCTTCACGGCCATGGACCTGCTACGGCGGAAGCTAATGTAGAGAGAAAGGGAAACGGACCTGCGGCCGCCCTCGGCCGGGTGTTTGCTGAGATCTATAACTCAGTGATGTAGACGAACACCCGCGCGAGGGCGCGCGCCGGTCCAAAAACAAAAAATAGAATCATGCGGCTGTTTGTTGCCATCGAAATTGATCCTGCGATTCGCGAGCGAATCCATGAATTCGTGAGCGGATTACGCGCGAAGATCTCTGAGGCGCGCTGGGTGCGACCAGAGGGTCTGCACATCACGCTCAAGTTTCTCGGCAACGTCGCTGACGAGCGCAGAATGACGATCGAAAACGCACTGCGCTCGGTGCGTGAAAAGGAGGTCACCCTCTCACTGAAACAGCTTGGAGTGTTCCCGAACCCTAGATCACCGCGCGTGCTATGGGTAGGTATTGGGGCTGGTCCCGAACTGGAGCAGCTTGCTATGGCAGTTGATCAGCAGATGGGCTCAGTTGGCTTCGAAACGGAAAAGCGCGGATTCTCGCCGCATGTAACCTTGGCAAGATTCAAAGAACGCGCCCGAAGCAATCTTGGTTCGCTCTTGGCGGAAGCACAGCCCAGCTTCGGTACAATGACGGCGAACGAGTTTCATCTGTATGAGAGCAAGCTGTCGCCGCAAGCTTCGCGATACACAAAACTGGCGAGTTTCAAATTAGAACAACCCTGAATTCCGAATGACAGCTGGAACTTATCTTCTGATCGTGGGGGTGGCCTATCTGCTCGGATCGATTCCGTTCGGTCTCATTTTGGTACGTCTGGTGCGCGGCGAAGATGTTCGCCTGAGCGGAAGCGGAAATATTGGCGCGACGAACGTTGCTCGGACCGGCGGCGCTAAACTCGGGGTTATAACGCTGCTTCTTGATGCGCTGAAGGGCTATGTCGGGGTGGCCTTTGCCATTGGGCTAAGCCATAGCGAGACGGCGATTGACTCTGGATTGGCGGCTGCGTTGGCAGCGCTTTGCGCGATTCTGGGACACGTCTTCCCGGTCTGGCTCAAGTTCCGAGGCGGGAAGGGGGTGGCCACAGCCGTAGGAGCCTTTCTCGGATTGGCTCCGCGCGCTGTGCTGGTTGTGTTGGCCATCTTTCTTATTGTTGTGGCGATCTTCCGGTATGTCTCACTCGGTTCCATAGTAGCCGCCGCGGTATTTCCCGTTTTGGCTTACTTTCTCTATCGCAGCACATCCACAATGGCTGACTTGCTCGTGATGTTCGCCGCGTCGTTCCTGATTATCCTCAAGCACAAGGCCAATATCCGCCGACTGTTGAACGGCGCGGAGAATCGGCTGCAATTCCGCAAAACCTAATGCAACACGCACCGGGTATTCGCGCATGAGTCGTATTGCAGTCATCGGCGCGGGAGCATGGGGAACGGCTCTCTCGATCGTGCTCGCGCGTGGCCGACGTCACCAGGTCCGTCTGTGGGCGTACGAGCGTGAGGTGCGCGATTCGATTCAGGCCCGCCGAACCAACGAGCAGTTTCTTCCTGGCTTCAAAATTCCTGACGGCATTGAAGCGACGAACTCGCTCGCGTCTGCGCTGGAAGATTGCAGCTTGGTTTTGGCCGTGATGCCATCGCATCACGCTCGTGCTCTCTATTCTTCCGCGCGCGCCTCGCTTTCGCCGCACGCGATTATCGTCAGCGCAACTAAAGGTATCGAACAGGAGAGCTATAAACGAATGACCGAGGTTGCCGCGGAAGCCAGCGGCGCCACCCGCATTGCAGCCTTGAGCGGACCATCATTCGCGAAGGAAGTCGCGCGCGGGGATCCAACCGCATTGACGATTGCGTGTGCAGATTCGGAGATCGCGAGTTTTCTTCAACGAGAGTTCGGCGATCCCATGTTTCGCATTTATACGAATGAGGATGTCGTCGGCGTCGAGCTTGGTGGAGCGTTGAAGAACGTCATCGCTATTGCCGCCGGCATCGCAGAAGGTCTTGGATTCGGTCACAACACCGCCGCCGCGCTGATTACGCGCGGCTTGGCGGAAGTTACTCGTCTCGCCGTCGCCTGTGGCGCACGACGCGAGACTCTTGCCGGCCTCTCGGGCATGGGCGATTTAGTACTGACGTGCACCGGAGGCCTTTCTCGCAACCGAACCGTGGGCGTGGAACTCGGCCGCGGACGCAAACTCCCGGAGATTATGGCCGGGATGCACGGCATGGTGGCCGAAGGAGTGTTAACCACAGACGCGGCGCTCGGCCTCGCGCGC
>DATEMI010000618.1:0-3183 GCA_035275665.1 Terriglobales bacterium
CCGCCGATTCGACTCTCGCTCCAGGCCCTTGAGACTCTGGCGGTCATCGCCTACAAGCAGCCAGTCACCGGACCAGAAATCAGCGAAATTCGCGGAGTCGACACAAGCGGCGTGCTTGCGAGCCTCATCTCACGAAAGCTGATCACAACCGCAGGGCGCAAGCAGGTGATCGGTCGTCCGATTCTCTACAAAACCACTAAAGACTTCTTAATGCGCTTTGGACTGAAAGACATCAGCGAGCTGCCCAGCATCGAAGAGTTTGAAAAGCTGACCGCTGCAGCGCAGAGCGATATGTTCCAAAGCGAAGGCGGAGTGGCTGACGCAACCGGAGTTCCCGACGCGCCCGAGCAATCTTCCGAACAAGCCGACGCGCAGGGACACTACGAAGAGAACACCATTGAAACGCCCCGCGCGAGCAACGAGTAGATCAGGAAAGCGAATCCTTCTATGGCTCTTGAGCGACTGCAAAAGATCATTGCCGCTGCCGGCATCGCCTCGCGACGCAAAGCTGAAGAGCTGATTCAATCAGGATTGGTGAGCGTAAACGGCACGACTGTCACTGAGCTTGGAAGTAAAGCCGATCCTGAAACCGATTCCATCCGCGTCAATAACAAGCTCCTCAAAGGCGCAGAACGTCACGAATACATCGCGCTGAACAAGCCGCGCGGATACGTCACCACCGTCTCCGATCCTGAAGGCCGCCCCACGGTAATGGAGCTGGTACGCACCAAAGCGCGCCTTTACCCAATCGGCCGCCTCGACTTCAACAGCGAGGGCCTGCTGCTGCTCACCAACGACGGCGACCTGGCGCACAAGCTGATGAAAGCAGCTTCGCACATTCCGAAGACTTATCTGGTGAAGCTCGCTGGACAACCGCAGGAAGAGCAACTTCGCCGTCTTCGCGGAGGCGTCACGATCGCAGAAGAGCGCGACCCCAAGCGCCGTGTGCGCACAGCGCCTGCGCAGATTCGCGTCATCAAAGAAGCCGAGAATCCCTGGCTCGAAGTTACCTTGCACGAAGGACGCAACCGGCAAATCAGGAAGATGTTCGAGGAGATCGGACATCACGTCGAGAAGATTCGCCGTGTGCGCTATGGTCCACTCGAGCTCGATCTGCCGCCGGGCGAGTCGCGACCGCTAAGTCAAAAAGAGATCTCTCTCCTGAAGCGCGCGACCGAGCCGCAGACGAGGTCAGCTTTCAAAACGGATCGCGAGGACCGTTTCAGGACGAGAGACGAGCGACGGGAGCGTCCATTTCAACGCCGTGAGCTGCGCGAACCGCGATTTGATAAGCCGAGACGCGAATCTCAGCCAAAGGACGAACGTTATGGGCGACCAGCGAATCGCGACCGAAATCGCCCTCGCCCACAGTTTCAGAAACGCGGCTATCAACCTTCGCAGCGGCGCGATGATGCTCAGCCGCGCTTCTTCGAAAGAGAGTCTGGGCGTAATGAGCGTCCGCGGGAAGCCAGTCGGAATCGAGGATATGACAGAAGCGAGAAACGCAGATCGTTCTTTGCTCCTGGCGGCAAAAAACCCGATGAGGCAAATCGCGAGCGTGACGATGAGCAGAGGTTCTCCAGAAAAGGCCGCGGCGCTCGGAAGCAGCGCCAACGTGGAGCCGGCCGCCCTCGGCCAGGTTTTTGGTGAGTCGACTTGCAGGCCAGTTGTTTTGCATGCACTTTTTGTAATTCTCTACAAACACCCGGGCGAGGGCGCCCGGCTCCACGTTGCAGTTCCCTGATAGACTCTCCAGTTCCCTCACCTGCTTCTGCGTGCGTTGATGAATAAAATTTCTGACTTTGTGCCCGAGCACATTCGCGGACTGTCGGCGTATGTGCCGGGAAAACCTGTGCGCCAGGCCGAGCGCGAGAGCGGCATTCGATGTATCAAGATGGCCTCGAATGAGAATGCTTTCGGCCCATCTCCCCTCGCCATTGCTGCGATTCGACAGGCGGCAAACTCCACCAACTTCTATCCGGACAACGATGCCAACGATCTGCGGCGCGCTCTGGCCGAGCACCACGGCGTTCAACCAGAGCAGATTCTCATCACCGACGGCTCGACTGCGCTGATCGACATCATTGCGCGCACCTTTCTTGCGCCTGGCCTCAACGCTGTCACCAGCGAGCGCTCTTTTGTGGTCTACAAGATCGTCACACGCTCGGCGGGCGGCACCCTGATCGAAGTCCCAATGCGGGAAGATTGCTTTAATCTCGAAGCCATTCTTGCGGCGATCACTCCCGACACTCGTGTGGTTTACATCGCGAACCCGAACAATCCGACTGGAACCATGTTCTATGCGGACGAGCTGGATCGTTTTGTAGAACGCGCGCCGCAACACGTGATGATCGCTCTCGACGAAGCATATTCCGACTATGCGGAGTTTTACGCGCGAAGAGCCGGTAAGACCTACTCGCGTTCTATTGAGTACGTGAAAGCGGGACAGGAGAACGTGGTGGTGCTGCGAACTTTCTCAAAAGCGCATGGGCTTGCTGGACTCCGCGTCGGATATGGGTTAGGCGATCCGCAGATGTTGCGCTACTTCGCGCAGGTTAGAACCGCTTTTTCCGTTTCCGGAGTCGGAGAAGCTGCTGCCGTGGCTGCTTTGCGGGACCAGGCACACGTTCGCATGTCGGTTGAGCGCAATGCCGAGGGCGTTGCATATCTCACGCCACGTCTGCGGGAATTGGGTTTCCGCGTGGTGCCGACGACCGCGAATTTCATCTATTTGGAGACCAATGACAATGCGACCGAGCTTGGGCGCCGCATCCAGGATCAGGGTTGCATCGTTCGCAGCCTGGTTGCGTGGGGCATTCCCAACGCGTTACGAGTAACCGTAGGCACTTCGGAGCAGAACAAAACCCTCATTGAGGCGTTGAAGAAGGTTTGCTCTCCAAGTCCCACCAGTCGATGAGCGCTTAGAAGTAACTCTCGCTCAGAAGTGACTCTAAAGAGAGCCGAAATCGTTCTTCAGTGCCTCGCGAAATCCTGCCGGCGTAATGTTGAACGTCTCGCGCATTTGTGCTGAGTCTGCTACCGAGCCTTCTTCCAGCATGCGCAGTTGATCGATCGTCACAGGCGGTTTGATGGGAAGAACGGAGAAGACCATTGCCGCCGCCTTCATCAACGGCATGGGAATATGTACCGGAATTTTTGTCACCTTCATGCAAGCGGCTATTG
>DATEMI010000619.1:0-5667 GCA_035275665.1 Terriglobales bacterium
CACGCTGGAACTACGCATCGAAGGCGCTCATTCACTCAAAGACAAGCGCCAGGTTCTGCGCAGTCTTAAAGACAAGCTGCGCTCCGGCTTCAACGTGTCAGTTGCCGAACTGGACCAGACCGATCTATGGCAACGCGCGACTGTGGGCGTAGTGAGCATCTCAAGCTCCCGCGACTACTTGTCAGGACTGATGCAGCAGGTCGAGCGCGCCGCCACGCGAATTGCAAACGACAACGGCGCCGACGTGACGGATAGCTTTGTCGAGGTAGAGTAGCGTTCGCAGTTAGGCTCCAACCTGAGTTGAGACTTCGCCTACGCATTTGTCTAGTGCGCTCTGACAAGTTGAATTTCAAAGACACTGGGCCAGAGTTTGCCAGTTACGAACAATCGTTTCCGCCGTGGGTCATATGCAATGCCATTGAGGACGGCATCTGAGCTGCGACGGTACATAGGGCTCAGCACTCCTGCCAAGTTGATCCAGCCGACAACCTTACCGTTGTGCCGAGAGATTCTCGCGACGCGATCCGTTTGCCAGACATTTGCAAAGAGTTCTCCGTTCACGAACTCCAGTTCGTTGAGCTGGGTCACCGCATTTCCCTGGTCACTTACGTCGATGTGTCGCAGCTCTTGAAATGTCTTTGGATCGAGAACTCGAACAGTGGAGGTTCCATCGCTCATGAAGAGCACTTGACCATCGGTAGCCAAACCCCAACCTTCGCCTGGATAAGAGAAAGTGCCTTTAGGAGCAAGGTGGTTGAGGTCGTAAATGAAACCTTTGTGGGAGAGCCAGGTGAGTTGAACAATCTCTTTGCCTATGATGGTGATCCCTTCGCCGAATAATTCCGGAGGCAAATCTCTCTTCTCAATCACTTCGCCGGTTTCCAAGCGGACTTTTCGCAAAGACGAGTGGCCATTTAGCCCAGTGCCCTCGTACAGAAAGCCATTTGCATATGCGAGCCCTTGCGTGAATGCCGTGGTGTCATGCGGAAAAGTATGAATCACCTTGTAGCTGAATTCGGGAGTTGGATTCGATGCATTTGAGTTCGCTTGAGAGAGTAAGGAAGCTGGTACGAGCACGATCCAAACAAGAAGGAGAACGAATAATCTGATTTTCGATTGAATTCCCGAACTAGAGCTCATTGCATCACAAGCCTAAAAGCCCGCGATTCTATATCAAAAACCCAGTGCCCTCTTCGCGGTCAGACGCGATTCCTGATGGTAAGCTTCCACCGTTGTACCTCGCCATTCTGTTTTTCCATTTCAGAAAATCGGTTATGGTCTGCGGCTCGATACGGACTTCCACGCGACGCAGGCTGGCCAGCAGCAGGTTCATCTCATTCGCGAGTCCTTGCGCGCTACGCAGGTTCTTCTTTGATTTGCGTGCAATCTGAATCTCTCGCCCGCGAATCTCCAGCAGTCCCCAGCCGGAGGGGAGTTCATCGCACGAGATCATTTGCGCAGGAACCAAGTAGAATCGCTCGCATCCCAGTGCCCATTCGGGATTTGCGCGCCAGAGCTTGCTTGCATCGGCCAGGAAATCAGCTCGCGAAATTTTGCATTCAACGATAACTGAGTGGTCCTTGCCTTTCCATCCAATCGCGTCGGGAGTTTCTCCACTCGCGCAGTTCTGCTCGGAGAGAACGATTCCACAATGGTACTTCGAACGTAACCAGCTTACCGCGGCATCGACGAGGCGGGAGTGAGTCATGGGAATCGGGTGATCGGGCCATCGGGTGATCGGGTGATCTGAAAACCAAATCGGCCACTTGCAGTTTCTCCCAAGTGAAACGATTCTGGAAGTGGCGGATTCGTTTCTGGCTCGTAGGGGGACATGAACGTTTCAGATCACCCGATGACCCGATCACCCGATCGCTCGATTCTGGTATTCTCATAAGTTTTATTTTCAGGGAGAGTTTTCATGGTTGAACCGCGCCCTCCCAAGCACCAGCGCGAGCGGCGGGTGGAGGCTCTGCGTGAGGAGATCGATCTTATCCTCGAAGGTGAACTGGGCGATCCGAGGATTGGGCTTGCCGCTGTAACGGAAATCATGCTTGCGCCTGGCGGCAAGACCGCTCGTGTCTTCGTCCGGGTTGACGGTAACGATGAGGAGACAGAGCAAACGCTCGATGGTTTGAATGCAGCCAAGGGATTCATACGTCATCAGCTCGCGGAGCGCATGGGTCTGCACCATGCTCCCGAGCTTGTGTTTGTGATCGACCGTTCCGAGCAGTACTTGTCGCGTATTGACGAGCTGCTGGGGCGCACGAAGAAGAAAAGAAAGACATAGCTCACCGGAGGCCGCTGGTTTTCCGCCCCCATGATTGATCAGGTGCTCAAGGAGATCCAGAAGCGCGACGCGTTCCTGCTCACCTCGCACGCGCGTCCGGATGGTGACGCCATCGGCTCGCTGCTGGCGCTCTACCAGATGTTGCGCCATTTGGGGAAATCGGCGCGGATGTTGATGAGCGATCCGGTGCCCCTGATTTATAACGGTCTACCTCACGCGCAAATGATCGAGCGATTATCCACCGTTCCTACAGAAGCTCCTGAGGTAGCCATCATTCTCGAATGTGACAGCATTCAGCGAACTCGACTCCGAGGACTGGACCACCGCTTTTTGATCAACATCGATCATCACAGCAGCGCCCGCGAGTTCGGCCACCTGAACTGGATCGATGAGAAGGCCTGCGCTGTGGCCGAAATGGTTTACCGGCTGGCTCGCAGCGCAGATGTGCCCATCACTCCCGAAATGGCAACGTGTTTGTATACGGCTGTACTGACGGATACTGGCTCTTTCTGCTTTGCCGGCACCAACACCCATACGTTTGAGATCGCGTTGGAGCTTGTTCGGAGTGGGGCCAAGCCAGTGGACATAGCTCACAATGTGTATTTCTCCAATCCAACGTCGAAGATGCGGTTGCTTGGCGCTGCGCTTTCGAATTTGCATCGCGAAGGTGCTTTGGCTTACATGCACATCTCCCTTTCTGAAATGGAGCGCAGCGGCGGGATCGAGGAGGACTGCGAAGGAATTGTCAATTATTCGTTGAGCATCGCGGGGGTAGAGGTAGCGCTATTCTTCCGCGAACTCACCGACGGGCGCTATCGGGTGAGCCTGCGCAGCAAGGGCCAAGTCAACGTCGCATCCATTGCCGAACTCTTTGGGGGCGGTGGGCACAGATGTGCGAGTGGCTGTGCTGTGCCTGGGCCGCTCGCAGCGTCGTTGGAAGCCATTCTCAGCCACTTGCGCGGGGCAGCTCCCGTTCACGGACGCATACCCGAAGCGGCCGTCTAAAGAGTGCCATGGAGAAAATAAGTGTGATCCCTTCCATACACTCAGAGAACCATTTTTCAGCAGAGGCGCTTCAGGACGACAGTACATACAATTCCCGCAAGGCCACTATGCGTCATGACTGTGAAATGCCGCGAGGAAAGTCACTTGCGTTGTTTGCTGTGCGTCGGAAGCGAGATCCAGCGCGCCGAGAATACTGAACCACAACACATGCCCGAGAGCAGCACATCGAATCTGCGCGTCTTGGTGATTGAAGTCACCACGGTGATTTCTCTTTCGCTCTTACTTTTTTTCTATGGACTGGGAAATTTCGGACTCGCCGGAGCCGACGAACCGCGCTATGCGCAGATCGCGCGCGAGATGCTGCGCAACAATGATTTCGTAACGCCGACGCTGCATGGGAATCCATGGCTGGAAAAGCCAGCGCTATATTACTGGCGCGCAGCGGCGGCGTTCAGGACATTCGGCGTGCACGATTGGGCGGCGCGTCTGCCGTCGGCGACATTTGCTCTAGCGCTGGTCGTAATCATTTACTTCCACATGCGGCGCTTCCGTCCCGGCGCCCAGTTTGGAGCCGCACTGATCACAGCGGCTTCGGCGGCGATCATTGGCTTTTCGCGCGGCGCTTCGACTGACATGCAGTTGGCCGCGCCATTCGCTTTCGCGATGCTCGGCTGGTATGCCTGGTTCGAAACGGGAAAGCGGTTTTGGCTCTTCGATCTCTATTTTTTCTTAGCTGTAGGCACTCTCGCAAAGGGCCCAGTAGCTCCCGGACTGGCTTTCTTCATCCTGCTCATCTTTGCTGCGGTACGGCGGGATTTCAGGCTGGTATGGAAAACGTTCTGGCGGCCAGGAGTGGTGATTTATTCGGCCATCGTGCTGCCCTGGTACATCGCTGTCCAGCGAGCGAATAAAGAGTTTTTCAAGATCTTCTTTTTACAACACAATCTGGAACGCTTTGCGACTGATCTGTTCCAGCATCGACAACCATTCTGGTATTACGTTCCCGTTCTGATACTTTCGCTGATGCCGTGGACTGTCTATGGCATAACGGCGCTAGTCTCTGCCATAAAACAAACCTGGCGGGATTGGCGAAGTTCCGCGCCCGGACAGGCGCGTGAGAGTGAGCAGATTGGCGATTCTTTCCCTGAATTCCTGGTGATCTGGGCGTTGTTTCCTGTGTTGTTCTTTTCATTTTCCCAATCAAAGCTGCCGGGATACATCCTACCTGCGATCCCGCCTTGCACGATTTTGACAGCAGATTATCTGCATCGAAGGAAAAGACAGGCGATGCGCATCGGCCTGGTATTCGGACATGCGCTGCTGACCGCGCTCCTTACCGCGGCAGTTCTCTTGGTTCCCCATCTTGTACTCGATCCCAAATCGGTTCCGCCAGCCGATGCGCTTGCATATGCGAGCGCGATTGGAGCGGCGGTATTCTGCTTCATTTTTTTTCTAGTCAGGCGACGCGGGCAGCGCATGCTGCTTTGGACAACCATCGTTCCCGTAGCTTTTGGAGTGTTTTTTCTGCTGCACTCTTCGGGGCGGATATTGGGCGAGGCTTATTCAAGCCGGCAGGTTGCCGCCTTCATCGAAAATATCGAGCAGCAGCACGTGCCCCCACAGTTTCGTCCTATTGCAGTGTTCCAAGCTCGGCGGGATGTGGAGTATGGTCTCGGCTTTTATCTCGATGAGCCAGTCGATCGCTACGAACGAGGGGAGATTCCCAAAAGTGAACACATTCTCGTCGCTCGCGAAGGCGAGCATGCGGCTATCGCGAAGCTGCTTGGCCCGACGCGAAAGTTCGTGTCCTTTGGTTCGCCGTTTCGAGGTATGGAGAATCCGCAGCATTTGGAGGTGCTCTGGGTTTCGTCAAGTGACTCTCTGACAAGGTAAGCTGAGTGGTTACGGCTGTACGCCGTGGTTCCTGCTTCGGAAATCGCTTTTCGCAAAGGCCGGACTGCTCTTAGACTCTGGTTCCCGACTTTTTGCAGCCGGCGTTTCGCCCCGGCGGCAAGGACTCGTTTCAGACTCCAGGGGAGTACGATTTTGCCTTTGAGAAACAGCAGCAGAAGCGCAGCAGCCGTCAGACAGGTCCGCCACGTTGCGGAATGTGAGCCCGTGGAAATTATCGATCTGCGACATTTTGGCGCGGTGGAACTTCGTCCGTTGCTGATGGAAGAGGCGCGGCTGTGGTCGGAGCGCATGAGTTGGGACTACCAAAGCTCGGCGGAGATGATCTTGCGCTATCTGGATTCGAAGATTCTGCCTGGGTATGCTGCGGTCGACGACGGACGCACGCTCGGCTATTCGTTCTTCGTGTACGAGGGCAGCAAGGGCGTGGTGGGGGACATGTTCACGTCGGCGCGTGCCGAGCG
>DATEMI010000620.1:0-3014 GCA_035275665.1 Terriglobales bacterium
TTCGATTGAACGGCTCTGAATTGCATTCACCAGCTCCGTGCATTCCTTCAGGCGTGGTCCCAGAATGGGATGCTTGAAGTATGCTTCCGCTTCATATAGTGAGCCGATCGAAAACCGCCGCGAAATTTCACTGTGTCCTAAGCCGCGAATCTGCGGGAAGATGAACCACATCCAGTGGGTGCGCTTGCGGCCTTCGCGCAGCTCTGAGAGCACTCGCTGGTACACAGGGTTCTGCGCTTCAACAAAGCGTTGCAGGTTGTAGCGATCCAGTTCCATCGACTTTCGACATAAGCAGAAAGCGTTATGCCTTGATCGATGGTAAACCTTCGAGGATCATTACCAGCTCTTCGCCAGCCGCGAGCTTTTCATCGACTTTCGCAAATGTCTCACTGATGCTGGCGCGGATTTCGGGGTTCGTTTTTAGGGCTTCGAACAGTTGGGAGCAGGCGGGATCGCGTTCGGCGATTGCTTTGTAGACGAGGCGCTCGGTATACACGCGCTCGAACAGTGCAGCAATGCGTTGATTTGCCGTTAGCGCCGGCTTTGCAGGAATCGAAGTTTCTTCCGGAGCCTCTTGCACGGCTTCATCGGGGCGAAATGTCACGCGGCCGCAGCCGTCACCACGACACATCAATGCCACAAGCGAGAGAGCCTTGCTGCCATTCCCATTTGGAAGCATCTGCAGACGCACTGGGATCTTCTCCAATTGTGTATTGCCGCAGGTGCACGTCAAACTTTTGAGAGGCATTGGGGAGAACTCCTACTTAACGCCCTTCATATTCCTGAGTGGGCTTGCTCTCTGCTCCGACTACATCGCGTCCAAGCTCACTGTCAGTGCTGAGCTCTTCGTGCACATGCTCGACACGTACGCGGCGGGCGACTACATTCACCGAATCCATGCGGAGGAAGTGGCCGTTGTGGATTAGCGTGTTAAAACGGAACCAATCTGTGCGATACATGCGGCCGGCGGCAAAGAACGTCGCGGAAGCGTCGATCACGCCTTCAAATTCGGGTCCGGTCATTGTGAGCAGACGTTTGCTTACGTTCTCAGTCCACGACGAGCCACCGATCAGAGGATCGTTTAAGACCCAGCGATCGAACGGAACTGAGGTTGATAGATTCCGAAATTGAACCACCTGCAGTAAAACGGAAACCTTAGCAAGATTCGTGACCACGATCTCCACGTCAGTCGCTGAAAGCCGCCGCAGCTTTATGTGCAGCTCAGGAGACCACTCACGCTCGAACTCGGCTCGTGCGAGGGCGAGTCCTTTATCGGAGGCCTCGACCTGGCGCAGTGTCGCGCGTGCCAGCACCAAGCTGAGAATGCTCGTGACCACCGTCGCAACTACAGGAATGTAGTAGATGACTGTAGTAACCACACCGCTATGCTGCATGAGCCAGGACATAAGTTGCGCAAGCGTACTCGTATTCCCAAAACGAAAGTAGATGCGTGTGGGGCAGTGGCCTTTGGTAATGGAAACAGGCGATCGGCCGTAGGCGATCGGCCGTCGGCAATCGGCTCTCGGCTCAAATTCGTATTCGCGCGCAGGTAATCCGCAAGGGAGTTCCAGGATGGAAAATCTACACACCGCGCGAATCACGCAGAGGTCCGCGCACATTCGCGAAGCCGATGAAGGAATGTCAGGAGCTTAGCAAGCTCGGGTTCAGCGTCCCGGCCCGACGTTGTCACTGGACTCGGGATCCCAGGTGAGTTCCACTCCGGAACCTTCTTTTACTTTTCCGGAGAGTCCTCTGCCTTCCTCAGGTGGAAGGCCGGCTAATTCCCGCTTGCGGTTTTGGATTTCGCGCAGCTCGCGCAGGATTTGGGCCTCTCGCTCGACGTATTGCTCTTCAGTGATCGAACCTTCTTCGAGCTCGATTTGAAGATGCAGCAGCTGCTCTTTCAGGGGAGCGTCGTCGGTGTACTGCTCCTCTGCAACCTTAACCAAAGTCCGCAGGATGGACTTGAAGCCGGTGAAGGGGAGCATGAGGAGATCGTCAACGAACAGCATGGTCTTATTCGGTTATTGTAAAGATCGGGCCATCGGGTGATCGGGTCATCGGGCGATCTGAAAACAAAAGGAACCCGTATCTGCCTTGTTTTCACATCACCCGATGAGCCGATGGCCCGATCACCCGATCGTTCTAGCTTGCCGTTCCTCTCTCCAATTTCAGCCTGATATTCACAAAGTTATATGGCGGCCAAGGCCCGGTGTACTTGAAATTCAGCCTATCGCCGAATTTCTGTGCCACGGCATTCACGGCCGCATCGAATTCTGGCTCTTTGTCCTTTTGGATGAGGAAAGCGGCGTTCATGATCATCTTGTCGCCGATTACTTTATTGTCGCGAGACGCTACACACACTGCGCGAAGTCCATCGTAGATCTCGCGAACAACTTCGGCTGCGCGCTCAGCCAGTGCCTTGTCGATCATACGGCCGAGTTGCATTCGGGCGAAGTAGGTGGACTGCAGGTGCTTGCGCGTGAGCTCGTGCTGGAAGCGATGGATCTCTTCGTTCTCGCGCTTGAGTTCTTCGACAATGCGATCGCGATCCCAGGTAACCTTGAGTCCGAATTCGAGCTTATTGGCCATCTGCTTGAGGACGTCTTTGAGCGACGGATAAATGCTCTTAAGCACCTCGCGGATGTCATCATCTGTGCGGAAGACCGTGCCGAAGCTCATGGGAATAATGGTGTTGTTCTTCATGACGGTTTCGATCACGTGCTCGTGCGCAAGCGCGTTCTCACGGGTGGGATCGAAGATGAAGACGGGCGTCTTACTCACTACAGCGGCGACGTCGCCGTGATGCACGGTGTAAACGTTTTCGCCGGCACCGCCAATCCCGATCTTGCCGAAACTGAAAGGATCGCGAGCTTCGATCACGCCATACACATATCGGCCTTCCTGCTGTTGCTGCAGGCGCGCACTAGATTGCGCGGGACTTTCGACCGGCTCGATGCTGTGAACTTCCTTTCGCGCTTCCTTCTTGCTTCGAATCGGCGTGGGACTCGCCT
>DATEMI010000621.1:0-2389 GCA_035275665.1 Terriglobales bacterium
CCCTCTCCAGCGCTTCGCCCAGCATCATCAATGGAGGTCTCGACTTCACATCTTTATCCGCGCAAAGCGTAATCACTGGAGTCTCGGTTACCGGAACTCAAACCCTTGCCTCCGATCCCACCGGCCGAAACCAATACCAGCTCACCGTACACACGTCGCCGTCAGCCACCATAAACTTCAGCATCTATTTCGTCGATTCCAACACTGCCTTCATCATCGGCACCGACACCCACCGCATCGCCGCTGGCACCGTCCTCCGCAACTACTGAGTTTTATTGGAGGTCACCGCGCTAGGATCCGCAGTAGCACAGGCACTCTTGCCTGTGTCCACGTCAACACCAGTGCGATTGCAACCACAGGGCAATATCGACCTGAATCGTGTCGTTCAGGTCTGCTTCTCAGAACCGAGGCTTTTCGTTAGCCCGATCAGGCTTTATGACTCGGTCATTCCGACCGAAGTGAGCCGGCATTCTCTTGCGCGCGTTTTTTTGCGCTCCGGCTCACGAAGCGGAGGTACTCTTCGGCATCGCGCGGATTTTGCGCGATGAATCGCGAGAACATTCAACGCGTGCACAGAAATCTCCCATTCGGCTATTTTTTCTAGCCTCACTAATCACTGGTTCTCACCCGCCATCAACTTTTCCACCCGCGCCACATCCTCCGGAACATCCACGCTGATGGCGTCGTGCTCCACCTCCGCCACGCGAATCTTCCATCCATTCTCGAGCCACCGCAATTGCTCCAGCTGCTCGATTCTCTCCAGTTCTCCCTGCGGCAGCGTCGCATACTCCAGCAGCGCCGCGCGTTGAAACACATACAATCCCAGATGCTTCAGATGCCGCACCTGCATCTTGCTTGCGGTGTCCCGCACCCACGGAATGGGCGCCCGTGAGAAATACAATGCATTTTCGTCAAAATCCAAAACCACCTTCACGACATTGGGATCCATGATGTCCGCCGGCGTCTTGATCGGCGTCCCTACCGTCGCAATCTCCGCCCGTGGCTCCTCCAGCAGCGCCCCCACTGCCGCATCCACCGAAGCCGGATCCAGCAGCGGCTCATCCCCCTGCACGTTCACGAACACCTCTCCTTCGACGTGCGCCGCCACCTCCGCCACGCGTTCCGTCCCCGTCCTATGGTCCGCCCGCGTCATCCGCGCCTCGCCTCCAAACCCCTGCACCGCCTTTAGAATCCTTTCATCGTCTGTAGCCACAATCACTTCGTCCACCCGCCCAGCCGCCTTCGCCCGCTCGTAGACCCGCTGAATCATCGGCTGCCCCGCCAGCTGTACGAGCGGCTTCCCCGGCAGCCTCGTCGAACCATACCGTGCCGGAATCACCACAATCACCTTCGGCGAACCCATTCGCTCTCCTTCTTCTACATTCTTCTTCGGCTGCTTCTTACTGCCTTTGCCCGATGCTCACGGCCTTTCCGACTTCATCCAACCCCCTGCTTGACAAAACATTGACAAAATTTCTGGAATTGATTCAGCAATTGCTCTTGTCTTGTATATTGCCGGTGGTAGAATTCTTTTCAGTTCCACCGCGCGGCCGTCCGGCCAGGTCCGGGAATGTTGAGGAAGGCGTGAAGCGCGATTTACCTCGGTTCCGTTTTTTGTTTCTCGCAGTGATTACCTGCCTGTTCGTTTTCTGTTTCGTTCTGCCTGGTTCGATGCCTGCCGCAGCGCAAGATGACTCCGCTGCTCCCATTCCGCCTCTCCCGCCAGTCAATGACGAGCCAGCTGCCAAAGCCGATCCCAAGTCCAAAGACGACGTCAAACCCAAAGAGGACGCCAAGCCCAAGGACGAAGATAAATCCAGGGATGATGCCGTCGCCAACGAAGACGCCAAGCCCAAGGACGCCAATAGCATCAAGAAAGATACTCCCGGCATCTCGATCAAGCCAACCAATGGCTTGCACATGAACGTCGACTTGGCCCTCGTCAATGTCACCGTCACCGATCCTTACAATCGCCTTGTCACCGGCCTCGATCCCGACAACTTCCGCGTCTACGAAGACAATATCGAGCAGGAAGTCGTCACCTTTTCTTCCGAAGACGTCCCCATCTCCATCGGCGTGATCTTCGATTTCAGCGGCAGCATGGCCAACAAAGTCGGCAAGGCCCGCGAAGCCGCCGTGCAGTTCTTCAAGACCGCCAATCCCCAGGACGAATTTTTCCTGGTCAGCTTTAATGAGCGCGCCGAGCTTACCAGCGCCTTTACCAACAGCATCGAGGATCTGCAAAGCCGCATGATGCTCACCGCCCCCAAGGGTCGTACTGCTCTTCTCGACGCCATCTACCTTGGACTCAGTCAGATGAGGGGTGCACGCAACGCTAAACGCGCCTTGCTCATCTTGTCTGATGGGGGCGATAATCATAGTAGGTACA
>DATEMI010000622.1:0-6047 GCA_035275665.1 Terriglobales bacterium
CTTCAGCGGCACTCCCCAAAGCGAGGTCGCCCGCTCCTTAATCGCCGGATGCAGGACACGCGGATCATTGGCCACGTCGAGTACCATGTCAGGTTCGCCGGTTGTGACCAGGCTGCCACACAATCCTTGTCCCAATTCGAACTCGGCATCTGTGGGAAGCAGTCCTTCAACGCCAAGAGAACTTTCGAGTCGGAAACCATCGCCTTCGGGACGCCGCAACAGAATCGCTGCCATCGAGGCGCCGAAGTTCGCGCTGGTAATTTCCAGCACCTTCTCAAACATCCCGGAGATCTGGCCGGCAGAGAGTTCGGCGTCAAGAACTCGCAAAAGAGTGGCGAACTCGCTGGTCTTCGCGTCGAAGTAGGCGCCCGAAACGGTGATGAAGGTTGAAGACTTGAGAACATCCAGCGTCGCGCTGACTTCTTTGAGCCTCGCGCCAAACAAGCCGCTCAAATACGGTTCGCACAGCTCCTGATAGATCTCGAGCGATCGCGCTACCGCGCGCGTGTCGACTTGTAACTTAGCGAGCCGCATGCCGAAGTAGTCGGCATTTTCGAAAAAGCCGGGCAGATCGTTGTGCGAAAAAAAAGAATGCGCCGTCTGAAGGCTGAGGCGCTCCAAAGCGCCAAGCTCACGTCTTCCAAAGCCAAATTCCGCCGCAACCTGCTCGCGCCACTTTTCGGTTACGTCGCTGTAATAGGGATTGAGCGCCCCTAGAATCTCAACTAGTAATTCGCGCGAGCTGTCCTTCAGCGAGAGGACGGACGACAAAGCTATGCTCCGGGGGACTTCCGGCGAGCAGTTCCTAACCAGTAAACTTCACTCCTCGCCACGTTGTCATAATTCTAATCGAGGCTCTAAGGTTTTGTCATTAGAGAGTTCCAATCTTGTTAACTTTTTGATTATACGGAGAATATCTGAGACAGGTTTTGTCAAGTCATCCCGAGCTGCTGGAAATGCGTCGGTTACAATGGCAGTTCTCTGTGACCTTACTTTTTTCTTCGTGACTAGAGCGTGTCCTGAGCTTGGTGGAGGGTTATTCGTTCTTTTCCATGCCGACCGCTGACAAAAACGCGATCCTGACCCCAGCCCCAGGCCCCGAACAGGAAGCCTCGCTGCTCGAAGTCCTGGACCACGTGCTGAACGCCGGCATAGTCCTCCACGGCAGCCTGGTGATCTCGATAGCCGGCGTGGATCTTGTCTACCTGGGCCTGAACGCCATCCTGACCTCGGTAGAAACAGCCCTCAAGCACATCGACCAAAAGCAGCTCGGAAGGTGAGCTGCTCGGATGCCGCTTCTTGCCTATTGCATTGTTTTGGACAGAGCGATGAATCTGCCTTCGGAAGGCGTTTTGAGTTCTGCGCTTGAACCCATAGAAGAGTCAGGCCTGGCTGCCCTATGCTCCGAACTGGAACGAAGTTTGATTTCCGCTACTAACTTCCAACAGGCAGCACTCGAATTCCACGGCGTGATACAGGCGGTACTTGCCGAGAACGCGGTCGTTCCATTTCGCTTTCCAACATGGCTCAGCGCTGAGGAGATGAGGGGCCACCTCCGTGAGAAATCATCTCAGTATCAAGATTTCCTTATTAGGCACGCAGATCATCTCCAGATGGAAGTCCGACTCCTTAAGCAGAAGGGAGGTACTTCGGGAGCGGCAAGCGGAGCCGAACACCTGCGAGCTCGTGCCGCCCAATTGCGCGCGATGAGCGAGCGGGCGAAAGAAGTCAAGCATCAACTCGCGGACACAGTGATCGAATGGCGCGAAGTAGAAACTGGCAATGGTACGCGGCTTTATGCGCTGGTCTCAAGAAAATCTATCGAAAGTTTTCGTGAGAAACTCAACGGTATCTCTCTGCGCGCCAGCGGCCCGTGGCCTGCGACAGAATTCTTGGGCCAGCACCGCCGGGAAGAATAAACGCCGAGGCAGACGATAGAGGACAGCTAAGTAGCTGGGCTGTTCCTTTGGTCAATTGTCTTCGCACAATGGGACTGCCGAGTGACTGACCAGCCCAAAAACATTTCGCCCTGCGACATGGAAGAGGCTATTACAGGCTTGAATCAGGAGCTTGCCTCTCTCTCCAGCGGTACCGCGCAGCGCATCGACTGCAACTCCGAGAACATTGAACAAGGATTGGCTCGGCTCGTCCTGAGCTTGATTGAGCTGCTCCGCCGTCTATTGGAACGGCAAGCGATCCGCCGAATGGAAGGCGGCGCGTTAGCCGACGCTCAGATCGAAGATATGGGACTTGCTCTGATGAAGCTGGAACAAAAAATCCGTGAACTAGCTGCCCAGTTCGGCCTCAAACCCGAAGATCTGAATCTCGACTTGGGACCCCTGGGGCAGTTGTGGAGTGAAGAAAAAACACAGAAATAAAGGCATCACTTGCGTAAGGCAGTTCTGCGCGTCATCCATCGCTTCTACACAAGCTTTCTTAAACCGTCTCTGATTCTCAACCAGGCAGTCGACTTTGGATCGATCAAGTCAAAGTGTCCCGAATCGCGAAGTTCGAGGAATCTGACGTTTTCTCCTCTCGCTTTTTTACGCTCGACGTACTCGCGGCTCATCTCCACCGGAACCGTGTCGTCTTCGACCCCATGAACAATGAGCTGATTGCAGTCGATTTCCAGTTCGGCGGGAGACGCTTCATCGTAGTGCTCGGGAACTCCTTCAGGAGGTCCGCCGAGAAATTCAGCCACCGCGTCGTGGCTGAGGTGCAGCTCCCAGGCGCGGCGCAGATTTACGACTCCGGCCAGCGACACGGCCGCGCGCATAGAATCGTGATGAGCAGCCAACGCAAGCGCGAGCTGCCCGCCGGCGGAGTGGCCGATCACAACAATTCGTTTGGTATCGATTGAATACTTGCCCGCGAGCTGCCGGAGGAATTGATAGCCGGCAGTGACATCCTCGAAGCTGCCGGGCCAGCCTCCGCCCGGATTCCCCACGCGCCGATACTCGATGTTCCAGGTGATGAATCCCGATTTGGTCAGCTCTGCGCAGAAAAACCCGGCGTGCTGCAAATCGTAACGAGCGCGCCAGAAACCGCCATGAACGAACATGGCTGCTGGAGATAGACCCTTCCCTCTAGGGACGCGCAAATCCCCGAATTGGAACTGGTCTTGTCCATAGCGCAGGCGGGCGTCTGCTGGAGGCGGCGTGTCGGTTAGAACATATTCACCGTTCTGCCTCATCGGCTTCACCGTTCTGCATCATTGGCACGCACAAACATTTTGGCACTTTCTGCGACAGCGAATACTCTAACAAGAACGCACGCCGAAGCTCTTCGACATGGGTCATGAAGCCACAGAACTGACACGTTTTCTAATCCAGCACGGATATACCGTGGTCTTTTTCTGGGTTCTGGCCGAACAGGCAGGGATTCCTCTGCCCTCGGCGCCACTGCTGTTGACGGCAGGCGCGTTGAGCGCCGAAGGGAAGATCAGCTTCTATGTGCTGCTGAGCCTGAGCTTCTTTGGCGCATTCATCAGCGACCTGATGTGGTTCCAGCTCGGCCGCTCGCAAGGCGGACGTATGCTCAGCCTGCTCTGCCGCATTTCGCTCGAGCCGGACTCGTGCGTGAAAAATACCGAGAACCTGTTCGTTCGACGCGGCGCCAGCTCGTTGCTTATCTCCAAATTCCTCCCCGGCCTGAACACAGTCGCGCAGCCGATGGCCGGCATCGTCCGGCTCTCCTGGCTCCGTTTCCTCGTATATGACATTTGCGGAACGCTGTTCTGGGCGGGCGCTGTTCTGATTGCCGGACGGCTGTTTCATCGGCAGATCGAAGATGTTCTCGCGCTGCTGCGGCGCACGGGAGCCTCGATACTGGCTCTGGCCATTTTGGCTGCTATAGGTTGGGTTGCCTTCAAATATATCCAGAGACGCCGGTTCATTCACAAACTCCGAGTGTCACGCATAAGTCCGGAGGAACTCAAGGAGGAGATTGATCGCGGCATTCCTGTGGTGATCGTCGATCTGCGCAATCGGGTTTCCCTGGACGATCAGTCAGTGCAAATTGCGGGTGCCATGCGATTGACCCCAGAACAGCTCGAGGATCGTCACCTGGAGATTCCACGCGATCGCGACATCATCCTTTATTGCACCTGACCTAGCGAGGCGACCAGCGCCCGGGTGGCGCTGCAACTCAAGAAACGAGGAATCACTCGCGTGCGTCCGCTCCTCGGCGGACTGGATGCATGGGTTGAGCGTGGCTATCTGGTTGAGAAAATCGCCATTGCGGAAGCCCGAGCCTAGCGCGCTCATAAGTAGCGATATGTGCTATCGCAAAAACCGATTCACCAGCCACAAGACAAAGCTGAGCACAATGCTGAGAATGATGCAGGTCGTGATCGGGAAGAAGACGACTGTATTCTTTCCACGGTAGCTGATGTCACCGGGCAAACGTCCGAGCGGCACATGCGCCCGTCCAGCCAGCAGGACGAAGAGGCCGATCAAGATCAGCAATCCTCCAGCGCCAATCAGCAGCTTACCCAGCGAGTTCACGATTTCATTCTAGCCAGTCCAGCCGAGGCATAGATTGTGACCTGCTCAATGTGCTGAACGCATCGTGTTTTGCTCTCTGTCGAATCAGTTAAAACGCGCTGCTCCGGGTTTTTCTGGCTGCAGGACAACATTGCCCCTTTCAGGGTTTTCTAACAAAGCGAATCCGCGCTAAGCATCATTTCTGGTCTCGGATGAGAGGAGTGTCGAATGAAGGTCTGCGACGTAATGACCACGGACGTTGAAACCGTCCAGATGAACAGCACGCTGGAAGAAGCAGCTTCGATCATGAAGGTCGAGAACGTAGGGGCAGTGCCGGTGGTCGACGAAGATGACGATCTGGTGGGCATCCTCACCGATCGCGACATTGTGGTTCGTTGTGTAGCCGATGGCAAAAATCCGGCAGAAACAAACGTGGAGGATGTCTTAAGCCACGAGCTCGAGACAATCGAGCCTGATGTCGATATTGAAGAAGCAGCCAAACTGATGGCTGATAAACAAATTCGTCGTCTTCCCGTCTGCGAGGATGGCGAGCTGGTCGGAATACTTTCGATCGGTGATCTTGCCGTGAAGACGCCGCGCGTTGACGCATCAGCCGAAGCTCTTCGCGAGATATCAATCGGAGTAAAAGGCGAGAGTGCGGCCATGCCTATGCCTCGCGCCCGCAGTCGGCGCATGGCTCAGATGAACGCCTCTGCGCACGAAGGCGGTTCCCGTGCAGCTCATGCTGCTGCCGCTCACTTTAATGACGATGAGGACGTCGATCTGGAATTCTCGGATGAAAAGAATCTAGGTGTTTCCGCGGCCCACGAACGCCACTCAAATCGCCATCATCAGGCCTCGCAGGAAGTCAAAGGATCGGGCAATACCAAAAAGAAACTCCACCCGATTTCAGAAGGCAGTCCGCAGCAGAACCTGGGAGTGCTGGGCCAGAAGAAACGAGGGCAGGGAATCAGCAGCCGCGAGGCAGATGAGGAGCTGAAGCGCAACAACCGTGTGGTTTCGATTCGGGAAGACGCCCGGGCAGGACGGCGCCGGCGGCAGCGAAAGACCGGATGAATAATTAAAATGCGTTGACGAGCCCGGTCAGCATTGGCCGGGCTCTTTGTTGATAGCCTTAGACTCTCAGTTCAACCAGAGTCGCTCCCGCTCCGCCTTCATTTTGCGGAGGCTCGCTGACCATTGCGACATGAGGATGCGATTTTAAGAACTGTCGAAGCGCTTTGCGCAAAATTCCCATGCCGCTGCCGTGAACAACGCGCACTCGAGGCATGCCGGCCAGGAAGGCGCGATCCACAAACCTCTCCACTTCTCGCGTGGCGTCGTCTACAGTTTGCCCGATGACGTTAATTTCTGTCGGAACCGTCAAGTCGTCATCTTCGTTCTTCAGCGAAACCGAGATCCCACGCGCGCGGGCGGCGGCGACCGGCGAGACAGTTCGATCCGGCGTAGCAGAGCTGACGACGGCTGCAATATCCGCTTTGGGAACACGCATCTTCATAATCCCGGCTTCAACTTCAAACGTGTTTTCGTCGATCTTGCGCT
>DATEMI010000623.1:0-4590 GCA_035275665.1 Terriglobales bacterium
CATCTCAATATCGCCGCGCTGGGGGCGAGTTTCGCTGTCGTGCTTTTGACCAGCATCGTCTTTGCGATCTTGCCGGCAACCGTACTATCTGGAATCGATATTGCCGCCGGTCTTCATGGCGCGCGCACCGAGACAGGCAGGGCACAGCGTCGTCCTTTCTCCGTATTGATCATTGCCGAGGTTGCATGCGCCGTTGTCCTCACGATCTCCGCAGGGTTACTGGTGCGCAGCTTTATTCGCGTGCAGCAGGTTGATCTCGGATTCCAGCCGAGCCGTGTTCTCAGCGCATACTTGCGAACCACCTACTTCGGTCCGGAGGGATATTCGTTTTGGCACAGGGTCATCACTGGCGTTGCGAGTCTTCCTGGAGCAACATCTGCCGCAGTCTCTGACTGCATGCCCGGCGCGCATGCAATGGGAGCTTCGCTCATCTTTGATGATCGCCCGAATGATCCAGCGCACGCGCCGCATGCTGAAGGCTGCTGGATCAGCGGCGACTACTTTCGTACACTCGGCGCTTCGCTCTTGCGGGGCCGCTTCTTCTCGGATCGCGACGATAACAATGCGCCTCCAGTAGTCATCATCAATGCCGATGCAGCCCGTCAGTTCTTTCCCGGTCAGGATCCTGTCGGCAAACGCATTGCCGTCAACTACCTTGCTCTCGGGAGCCGGAATAATCGCCCGCCCCCGTTGCGGGAGATTGTTGGCGTGGTCGCCAACGTACGACAGCGCGCGCTCGATCTCCCCGCTGAGCCGGCCATCTACGTTCCCTACACCCAGGACGACACCACACACGTACTCGCATCGATGAATCTGTTTGTCCGTAGTTCCGGCAGCAATCCAGCACTGCTGGCCGACAGCGTTCGCGCGAAGATTCAATCAATGTTTCCAAACCAGCCCGTGGAACGCGTCAGCGTGATGCGCGACGTAGTGTCTCGTTCGATTGCACGTCGAACTTACAGCGTCAGCCTTATCACTTCCTTCGCCGTTCTCGCCGTGATTCTATGCGCGCTCGGGATTTATGGTGTGGTTTCGTACGTGACCCTGCAGCGTACGCGGGAATTCGGCATCCGTATGGCCCTCGGAGCCAACCGCGAAGACGTGCTGCGTAACGTGCTTCGCCAAGGTGGCTCGCTTGTCGCGATAGGTGCTGCAGCGGGTCTGTGCATTGCGTTGCCGGGTACACGGGAATTGGCTCAACTACTATTCGACACTCGACCCTTTGATCCGGTGATTTTCCTCTCATCCGCCGTCGTTCTCGCGGTTGTCGGCTTCGTCGCGTGCCTGCTGCCCGGCTTGCGAGCAGCGCAACTCGATCCCCGTGTGGCGCTCAATAACGAATGAATGTGGAGGTGATGGATTCTTTACAGATGGCTCACGTCAAAGCCGCCGCGAAGCTTGCGGAAATAAAGAAGAAAGATGCTAGATTCGCGGCGCGAACATGCCAATCCACTTTGCGAAGAAGGGATCCTCGAACCGCATCCGTACCCCGCCGCTGCTTTCTTCCTCGCGCAAGATACCCCGATCCATTAATGCAATAAGAGACTTACGCACCGTGGATGCTCCTTTTCCGATGGCGCGAATTGCCTTTATGGACTGCAGATTTGCTCCACCTTCGTTGAGCGCCAGTATCAGGGTCTTCTGCTGGATCGCAGTGAGCCCATTCCAGACCTGTGTGTAGAAAGGATCGTACTGTCGCACCAGCTGCTCGATCGAGTGCTGGACGAGATCTTCGTTCAGAATTGCTGCCTCACTCTTCGCTTGAGCGCGAAGGTTCTCCCAGCAGGCGTGCGCCAACATTTGAACGTTGTACGGGACTTCTTCCGAAAGGTTAAGAATCAGATCCAGCACACCGGGATCACCGATGCGGAATCGCCCTTCTACAAATTTCTTCCTCAAAAACCGTATGAAATCCTGGCGAGGTACCGCGGCGATGAATCTGGAGGTGCCCAGGCGATAGAAGGGGCGCGCGGCATCGGTGATCATGGTAGCCAGGAGTTTGGTTTTGGAGCCGGCAAAGACGTAACCTACGCGCCGGTGGCGCTGGATGGCGGCGCGAATGTTAGATTCAGCCGTTTTCCCGCCAAGCTCAATAATCTTTTGGAATTCGTCGATCACCAATCCTACCGGTCGGTGCTTCGGCTGAGCCTTGGCTAGTTCCTCCAATCCATCGAGCGCTTGCAGCAGGAGTGTGATTTGGCGGTCACGAACATCGCTGACTATGACGCCTACTTTCGCCGTCCACACTCTTTCCGTCACGCTGAAGTTCAGTTCCGGACGCAAGCTGGAGAAGAACTGCCGAATTTGGTCGCCGATCCTCTCCACACTCCCCTTGAGCTGCCTCGCAGCGTCGACGACCAAAGCATTGACCAGCAAGTCCAGCGACGGATAGCTTTCAGCATCATGTCGGAGTACCACCGCCCCAGCCGCACCAAGCCTGTCTTGTGCCGCCTTGAGGACAGAGGTCTTTCCATAACGGCGCGGCCCGATCAGGAACAATTTGCCCGCATTTTCGATGGTGGCCACTACTTCGGATATTTCGGCTTCCCGATCGACGATCTCGTCAACTCCAAGTTCTCGGCCAAATTCGAAAGGGTTCTTCATAGCACCTAATAGTATTACACCTTTTAGTGTGACACTAAATGGTGTTATACACTTTTTTTGTTAGCTGCTGACAGGCTCTCGCAAGTTGAATGGACTCTCTGTGGCTGACGGCAGCTGGAACCCGCACCCCGCAGCACGATGTTTGCCTGCAAGCAGGTCGAGGTTGCGGTAAGAATCCGAGACCTCGAATTGCAAGTCTGGATGCGGGTGATCCG
The DNA here is from genome assembly GCA_035275665.1 of Terriglobales bacterium. Classification (GTDB taxonomy): domain Bacteria; phylum Acidobacteriota; class Terriglobia; order Terriglobales; family Acidobacteriaceae; genus Gp1-AA112. Next base: position 2,820 of record DATEMI010000623.1, read on the forward strand.
CCCACTCGCCTCACGCATGACTCGCTTCACCGGAGCTGCCGGACTTCTATTACAGGAGTGACGTTACCGAAGTGCTATGAACCTCTGGGAGTTATCTCGAACCGAATCGAGCCCCGCGATAAAGTGCAAAGAGATTCCAGGCGTTCTGCTTGAAAGGATCTGTGCTGGGTATGCAAATCGCGTTAACAGTAATTGTTGCCGTCATCGCCGTCGGGTCGACGATGTCTTCCCGCCGAGCCCGCAGATTCAAGTAGGGCACAGCCTCTCCGGTACGGATCCGGCCTGTGCTCCGCAATTCCAGATACCCAGGTCGCGTCGATCAGGGCGTTATTACTCTGGTCACTGCTCGAACAGATCTCGCCACAACAGTCGTTGGATCTACCTGTTCATACCGTCATGCTACTTCGCACCCTCTTGATTACTGTGGCCGCATTCGCTGCAGTAGCATCTACTACATTCTCGCCGGCTAGAAGGCGAAGTAAGCGGTAGATTCTCGATCCCAATCGCGTATTGGTAGCTCGCGTTTCCGCCTACCGGCGTCCGCAGTGAAGCGCAAAAATGGGATATGACGTCGAGGTCTGTTTCCGCTGCAGCGAAAGCGTGAACCGAGCAAGATCTAGCCGAGTCGCGCTACTTGCGGCCGCCGGAAGCACTGGCGAGTGTGATCGTTAACTATGCCCACAGCTTGCATGAATGCGTAACAGATAGTCGAACCTGCAAAACCGAAGCCTCGCTTTTTCAAATCCCGGCTCATGCGATCGGAATCTTCGGTCCGGCCCGGAACATCTTTTAGGCGTCTTGGTCTCTTAACGACTTTGCTTGGCGCGAACTGCCAGATGTACTTGTCGAAACTGCCGAATTCCTCCTGTATCCGCAAAAAGGCCTTTGCATTTTGAATGAAGGAGGCGATCTTCCTCCGGTTGCGCACGATTCCCGGATCTGCCAGCAAACGATCAGCCTTCTCCTGATCGTATTTCGCGATGAACTCGGGACAAAACCCGTCAAAGGCTCTGCGATAGTTCTCGCGCTTCTTCAGAATCGTCTCCCAGCTCAGCCCTGCCTGCGCTCCTTCGAGACACAGAAACTCGAACAGCAGGCGGTCATCGTGCAGGGGTACCCCCCATTCTTCATCGTGATACCGCACCATCATGGAGCTTTTTGCCCACTCACAGCGTTTCGGTTCTCTCATTATGGAATAGATTGATGAGCAGATCAGCCGCGGGCAGTTGCTGTTCGCAGTTCAAGCCGGATGCCTTCATGGCGGATGAGATAAGCAAGAATTCGGAAAAGATTTCTTGCTTGCGGATTTCCGCGAGGACCGAGCATCCGCATCAAGGTTTTCGGCGAACTATCTACTCCCTCGGCCAGCTCGTTGAATCCGATGGTTGCGTTGATATAGTCGCGAACAACGGTCTTGCCGGTTTCCACATCGCCCGCGAGCATGCATTCGATGCCTTCGCGCAGGAGCTCTCGGCGAAAAGCTGGGTCGCGCTGGACGCGCTTTTGGATAGTTGCTTTAAAGTCTCGCGTTAGAACCATTACTGGTCTCCCTGCTTTCGTTTCTTGTAGTCCTGCCACATGGCTGTTGCCCGGTCGATATCCCGTTCTTGTCGCTTCTTGGTTTCGCCTCCCAGAAGAACGATGATTCGATCCCCATCTTTCCCGAAATAAAAGACATCCAGCAGCGCGGCCCAAACGGATTGCCCGTCATCTCGGGTAGCACATTACGGAGAATTGAATGGGGATCTAATGCGCGATCCTGAAATGCTTT
>DATEMI010000624.1:0-2127 GCA_035275665.1 Terriglobales bacterium
TGGGCACGGATGTTTGGGGACAGAGTACGGAAGCCATCAAGATCATTCAGGAAGCCCAGGCAAAGGGAATTAAAATCACCGCCGACCAGTATCCGTACAACGCTTCGGGCACGAGCCTTGTTCCCGCTTTGGTACCCCGCTGGGCTGAAGCCGGTGGACGCGAGCAGATGCTCAAGCGCTTCGACGATCCGCAAATGCGGCCGCGCTTGCTCCAGGAAATGGAGAGTAACCTGAAGCGGCGCGGAGGAGCGAAGTCGCTGCTGATTACGGCTGCCGCGGATTCGAGCGCCGTTGGCAAGACTCTGCAGCAGATTGCCGACGAGCGTCGGCAATCGCCCTTAGAGGCAGCGCTCCAGATCATTCGCGCTGGATCGAATGATGTCGCATCGTTCAACATGAGCGAGCAGGACATCGAGAACTTCATGAAGCAGCCGTGGGTCATGACCGGCTCCGATGGTTCTCCGGGACATCCGCGCAAATACGGAACATTCCCGCGCAAGATCCGGGAATACGCGCTAAATCGCAAAGTGATCACGCTGCCGTTCGCAATCCGATCGAGCAGCGGGTTGACAGCCGAATCTCTGGGAATCGCGCAACGCGGATTCCTGCGCGTCGGCTACTTCGCGGACGTTGCGATTTTCGATGCAAAGACCATTTCGGAACTCTCCACGTACGAACATCCTGAAGTGCTGGCGCGAGGCATGCGGTACGTAATCGTCAACGGAAAGATTGCAGTCGATCGCGGAAAGTACGCGGGGATACTCGCGGGCAGAGCGCTAAAACAATCCGCAGGGAGGTAGTGGGGATTGCTCATCTACCTTCTTCTTCCAAAAACTTCTCCACTTCCATAGCCGCCATGCAGCCAGTGCCGGCAGCTGAGATTGCCTGGCGGTAGCGGCGGTCCTGGACGTCGCCGCAAGCGAAGACTCCGGGGACTTTGGTGAAGACGTAGTTCTTGGTCAGCAGATAGCCGTCAGGATCGGTGTCTAGCTGGCCGTTGATCCACATGGCGTTCGGTACGTGGCCTATGCCTAAGAACATCGCGCTGGTGGGGAAGTCCCATTCTGCGCCGGTCTTTAGATTGCGCAGGCGCAGGCCAGTGACTTCTTTCTTTTGAACATCGTGGACCTCATCGACGACTGTGTCAGTAAGGAATTCGATTTTGGGATGTTGGCGTGCGCGCTCGATCATGATTTTTGAGGCGCGAAAGACGTCGCGGCGATGAATGATAGTCACTTTGCTGGCGAAGCGCGTGAGGAAGAGCGCTTCTTCCATCGCGGAGTCGCCACCGCCGATCACGGTAATTTCTTTTCCACTGAAGAAGAAACCATCACAAGTCGCGCACGATGAAACGCCGTGTCCAATCAGCGCCTGCTCGCTCTGCAAGCCCAGCCATCGGGCTGAGGCGCCGCTGGCGATGATCAGCGTGCGCGTTAGCAACTGCTGGCTGCCTAGATTCAGCACAAACGGACGCTTGGTGAAATCGGCGCTGACTACGTGGGCCATCTGGTAGTCAGTACCAAAACGGGCTGCCTGTTTCTTCATGTTCTCGATCAGCTCTGGCCCTTGAATGCCTTCGGGAAAGCCGGGAAAGTTCTCGACCAGCGTGGTGATGCTAAGCTGTCCGCCCGGCTCGTGGCCTTCGAGCACGAGCGGATTGAGGTTGGCGCGGGCCGCGTAGATCGCCGCAGTGAGTCCGGAGCATCCGGAGCCAAGAATCACAACGTTGCGAACGGAATTGTCCATGTTTGTTGAAATGCTGCTCGAAAGATTGGATTCGGCAGACTCGAATAAGACTCAAGCCCGACTTTTGGAACAGACATTCTATAAGGAGAGGCCCTTAGTGCGAGGGCGCCGGACCGCGCGCGCCGGTTTTCGCAGGATGCGTCGTGGATGAGCCGCCGCTCAGCCAGGCAACATCGCTGGCGAGCATGCTTTTGAGGCGAAGTACGCGGCGGTAGTCGGTCAGGATCGACGAAGCTTGCGAGAAGATCGCATCGTACTTGGATTGATCGACGCCTTCGCACCGCGCCAGTGCTACCGTTGATTTTCCGGCGCGTTCTACCCGCACTCGCGAGGCCGGCGTGTCGGCGCCGAGCACCGCCGAGGGTTTGCTGACGGAACTCG
>DATEMI010000625.1:0-2559 GCA_035275665.1 Terriglobales bacterium
ATCCGGTGAAAATGAGATTTTCCGGCAGAGCGTTCTCTTCTTCGAGCGCTCTGCGCGCGCCGAGCGCCATCGGGTCATTCTGGGAGCAGACCAAATCGAGAGGAGTCTGGCGCGAGGTGGAAAGAGTGAGCCACTGCTTCACCGCGTGGTAGCCGGTTTCTTCGGTGAAGCGTCCGCGAATCATGCGGACTTGGACATTTGGCGGTTTAGTGGTCTGCATTCCGTGTGTGCGCTCTTCGACGGAGAAATTTCCGGATGGGCCCTGGACGTACAGTACGAGGCCGCCTTGCGGCAGGAAGGCCGCCATTTGCCGCGACTGAATGCGCCCAATCTCGCGCTGGTCGGCGGTGATGCAGAAGCTTGGCAACTTGCTTGAGGAGCGCAGCGCAGCGAGGTAATCGACTTCGCGGTTCACGATGCCCCAGCCGACTCCTGCCGCGATGGCCGCCTGCGCTACTTGCGTGAGGCCGGTGCCTGCAGGATGGCAAACGACCGCGTCCGGTCGAAGGGTCGGTGGCGCCTGGATGGCTTCAAGAATCTGTTGCCCTTGGTTGATTGCGTCGCCTTCCGCGTAGGTTACCTGGACATCAATCCCGAGGCGCAGGGCGGCATCGTTGGCTACTCGCGACTGCTCACGCTGATACTCGTTTTCATTGCTGACCAGCGATACGAGAATCCGCAGCTTCTTCATAGGGCCCTGAGCACTAAATCGGCGCGGGTGCCCGCGCGATGCCTGCAAAAATGAATCATAAGGGACTTTCGTCCCAACCTGGACATTACTCTCGTGATGTGTCAACTTGCGCACTCTTAAGAGAGCGGCCAAGGAAGATGCCCAGCGTGATTTATCGGGAAGCTGTTCTTGCCGATGTTCCCGCGCTCGCGCGCATTCGCGCCGCCGAGTGGGAGTCGGAACAGTACTGGACGGAGCGCATCACCGGATACATGGAAGGCTGGGTGCATCCGCAAAAGGCGTTAGCGCCGCGAATCGTCTTCGTCGCCTTATACGACAGCGAGATCGTCGGATTGGTCGCCGGACACCTCACTCACCGCTTTGATTGCGAAGGAGAGCTGGAGTGGATTGACGTGATTCGAGAGCGGAGGAGGCAAAGGATTGGTTCCGAAATGGTACGAATCCTCGCTCGATGGTTCGCCGAGCAAAACGCCAGGAGAGTCTGCGTCGATCCCGGGAATCCATCTGCTCGACAGTTCTATGCGCGTCTCAACGCGCAGAATCTCAATCGGCATTGGATGTTCTGGCCTGATATTTCCAGCTTGCTGATACCGAACCCGACCAGGGGCTCCGGTTTCGGGTGCTAAACTTTTCGACATGGCTGGCGAACGTCCGCGGACACTCCTCTGGATTCTGATAGGAGGAGGAGCGTTCTTCCTCTTTGCACTCGTGATCTTCTCCCTGCTGTACTTCAGCGTTCGCGGCAATGGAGACTTCGATGTTGGCGGCGGCGAGAAAATCGCCGTGGTCGACGTTGAAGGCGTAATCCTCCAAGCCAAGCCGTTTGTGGAACAACTCAAGCGCTACGGAGACGATTCATCGATCAAAGCGATTATTCTCCGCATCGATTCGCCTGGAGGTGGCGCAGCGGCTTCGCAGGAGATGTATGAAGCCGTGAAGCGTGTGCGCGATCAGAAGAAAAAAATAATCGTCGCTTCGATTCAGACGGTCGGAGCTAGTGGCGCATACTATATCGCCTCGGGCGCGAGCAAGATTTATGCGAATCGCGCGAGCATCGTTGGCAGCATCGGCGTGATCGCGGAGTGGGTCAATTACGGCGATCTGCTGCGCTGGGCGAAGCTGAAGGAAGTGCTCTTCACCGCAGGAGAGCTGAAAGCGGCCGGCGATCCGGCCCGCGAGATGACTCCCGCGGAGCGCGACTATCTGCAAAGCCTCGTCAATGAGATGTACGGGCAGTTCATCCACGACGTCGCGGACGGCCGCAAGCTGAAGGTGGACTACGTCAAGCCTCTCGCCAGCGGGCGGGTGTGGACAGGTGAACAGGCGATCGGCTTAAAGCTGATCGACAAACTTGGCGGATTCCAGGATGCCGTGGACGACACCGCAAGAGCGGTAGGCATTCGCGGAGAGCCCTCGTTAGTCCATCCGGAGGAGAAGAAGCGCACGCTGCTCGATATCCTTTTCGGCGACGTAACCCAACTTCTTCCCGCTCAGGCGCGGATGCTGCAGACGAATAATCCCAGCTTCTTCTATCTGTGGCGCTGAGTGCGCCTCTGCACTGCAATACGCGATAGGCGATAAGCAATAGGCTGAATAGCCAGCCTGAAGCTTACCGCCTATAGACTTCTTTACCGTTTCGCAGTGCCGCGCGCCATCTTTTTCACCTTGCGCTTCTGGGAACCGCGAGGAGTGGTGCGCTTTGCCTTGGGCGTAGCCTTCTTCCGGGCAGCGCGTTTTGCCTTCTTACGATCTTCTTTGCTGAGCGACTTTGTATTTGCCATTGAGCTCCAGGTGAGTGAATTCGAAGTTATTGAGGTTCTTTTGGAATTTCGTGATGACGTGATTTCAAATCACGAAATCACGAAATC
>DATEMI010000626.1:0-6508 GCA_035275665.1 Terriglobales bacterium
GGGCGAAACAGTCCAGCCCTGCGGAGGATTGAATTGCAGCGTTGCGTCCGCCGCAGTCGTGAGCTGGCTGCGCACGCGCACGGACACCGGGAATGGCTTTCCCGAATCGATACGCACCAACTGTGACGGATCGTCGAATTCGATGGAAAGCTCCGGCGCGACCGGAAGCTCGTGCTGACCTTGGCCGGTAAGCGGATCGATGAACTTCGCCATCACGGCGGCATGAGCGACGCCTTCACCCTTGGCGATTTTGTAGTTTGCGTGTGCCTGAAAAGGCCATGGCGGCAACGGCAAGGTCTCGTACGCAGGCACGCTGATCGTGTCGACGCTCTCTTTGTAGGGATTCTTGCGTCCCCAGTATGGCTTGATGTACTGCGCGTTTTCGGGAACGGTTACACGGAACTGGACAGATGCCATGTCGCCGGAGTGCAGCGGCTTAAGATCGCTCTTCACGATCTCCGACTTGAAGCCCTGAGGCATGTCGAGCGCGATCTGCTCCGGATCAACCTCTTGCGTGCCGCGATCGTAGAAGCGTGCGGTAAGCGTGAATGTTTGTCCGGGCACGGCGGTCTGAAACGTTTGTTCTAACCGGAAGAAGCCGCCCTGCGCGCCTTCAGGAGGATCGACGGAGACCTCGAGCAGCACGCCAATAGCGAGATCGGCTGCCCGTTCAAACTGCTCCTCCTTTGTTCGCAGGTTTGTCAGAAGCTCCAGCTTTTCCGGCGCTGTAAGCGATGAGCCATCAACCTGCTTGATCAAATCGCGCGTGACTTTCAGGCCGTCGATCAGCGGCGCTCCAGCCTCGGAGGGATTGGTCGGCTTTGCAGACTGCCCGGCTTCGTCTACGTCTTTCGCCATCTGCTCGAGAGCCGGCCTCAGGAACGGAACTCTACTTTCGTCGGCACCAAGCCTCGAAGCCAGGCCGGAAAGCGAAGTGTCGATGCCGTCGAAGAAATCGGATTCTTCGCTCTTCAATTCCTGTTTTGGGAGAGTGGAAGCGATGCGCGTGTAATAAGTGTAGCGATGTCCGGGAGAAACGCGGAAGCCGCCTGTGCCTTGTGAGGTCTGGTGCGCTAACCCCTCCACCGCGAACTGCGTGTACGACATTCCGAGCAGAGGCGAGTACGTGCCGACGTCGAACTTTACGTTTGAATCTTCTGTCGCGCCGAAGTGACCGATGTAGAGCTTCTTCGGTTGCCAGGGCAGCAGACCTTCTTTGATCTGCTCGGGAAATCGATTCGGATCGCCTGCAGCTTTGAACGCCTCCTGCGTCACAATCGACGACGCCTGATGATGCGCATGTCCGTCGCGAGGCGTCCCGCTGAAGCGCGCAACCAGCACGTCGGGACGGAAGGTGCGGATCACACGAACCATATCGCCGAGTGCGATATCGTGACCGCCCCATTTCTCGAATGTCTCTTCAGGAGTTTTAGAAAAACCGAAATCGGCAACGCGCGTGAATCGCTGCTCCACTCCATAGTAGTCATCGGCAGCGAGGAGCTCGAGCGTGCGCAGCACTCCCAACTCGTCGGAAAATGCGTCGCCAGACTTGTTCTGGCCGCCTTGGCCACGCGTCAGCGTGCAGAGTAGTGCCGTCGCACCCTCGCCGCGCGATTCGAGCGTAAGCATTCCTCCGTCTTCATCGTCGGGATGTGCGGTGGTGTGCATCAAGCGTGCGGTGGTCCGCAGTCGCTGCAATTCCTGTTGCAGCGCGACGAAGCCCTGATCCTGCGCGAGAACCGGTTTCTCTGCTCCCAAACGCGAAGAAGCAGCGATAACGCTGACGAGAACGAGGTTGAGAAAGAATTTGCGGAAGACGACTGGTTTGGGGATCATCGGTTCCTGAACAGCAGTAGATTCTCCTCCGCAGCAGCCGGCTGCGGTTTTTATTTACGTCGCGTGGCTGGGAGAATTCTACTGTGTGGGGCTGGAATTTCGGCTAGCGGCCGGATTACTCAGGAACGAATCATAAATACCGTCTAAGACCTGTCATCCTGAAGCGCTTCTTTTGCGCGAAGGATGACAGTCTTACCCAGTCCTGGTGAAAGAGCAGCCTTCGTCCTCTGCGACGAGCGTGCTATCAATGCGCAATGCTAAGTACCTCAACCAATCGCTGAAAACGTCAGATGTTGCACTTTCGATAGCGCTGGTTTCGTAGAACTTCGACAGCCCCATCTCGCTCAGATGCTATTTTGTAAACAGTATTAAATGAGTACTCCCCGACAGTCGTGGTGGACTGCGCGCCGTCGCGCAGTACGGGCGCGAATTCGCGCCTTGCGGCGGCTGATTTATGTTGTGTCGCTGTCGTTAATGGCCGCAGTTTTTTTCGCCCTCACCTTCAGCGTAAACCGTCTGTATGTTCAGCGCCGCCAGCAACTGAGCTCAACCTGGTTCGACAAAGGTCGAGAATCACTCAACGCCGACCGTCCTGCTCAGGCCATTGGCGAGTTGCGCACCGCACTGGTCTATTCGCACGACAACTCGCAATACCTGTTCACCCTTGCAGAGGCGCTGGAAGCATCGAATCGGCTACCTGAGGCAAGATCGTATTTTCTGAACTTGCTTGACGATCAGCCGGGAAGTGGGCCGGTGAATCTTCAACTGGCGCGCCTGTCGGAAAAAGAGAATGAGTCTGAGGATGCGATCCGATACTTCAATGGCGCAATCTATGGCGCATGGGAAGACGATCCCGTTTCGCGACGGCAGCAGGTCCGCCAGGAATTTATCAATTTTCTAATCGCGAAGGATCTCAAGACACAGGCACGAGGCGAACTCCTTACGTATACGGCGGAGATGCCGAAGAACGGCAACGCACAGCTTTGGGTGGCACAGGCCTTCAGCCGGATTGGCGACGATCGCAGCGCGCTCGATTTCTATCGCGTTGCGGTTCGCGCAAATCGACGCGACATAACTGCGTTGCTGGGAGCAGGACGCGCGGCATTCCACATGAGCAGATTTCGCGATGCTCTCGAATATTTCAAAGGTGCTGACGAAATCCATGACGATCCCGCGACTGCGCAGCTCATTCAATTGGTGACGCTTGTAATCGACTCGAATCCATTCGAGAGTCGTATCGATACGAAGGAGCGCCGTCAACGCCTGCTCCTCGCCATGGATGTCGCGGACCATCGGCTGCGGCAGTGCGCAGAAGCTCAAAACATCGATGTGAATACGATCGGAACGAATCCGCTTCAGGTAGCACGTGCCCGTTGGGTTTATATTGACAGCCAGATTCGACATGCACGCACCGGAGCAGACCTTGTCCAGCTCCTGCCTCCCATCGCGAGTCTTGTCACCACCGTCGAGCAGCAGGATCCCTGCGGACTTCCCAACGCCGAGGATCAGGCGATGCTGCGTATTTATCAGAACGCGGAGGACCTGCAGCAATGAACGTCCCCGCACCTGCCGTTACCGCTCCGGATTCTGGAGAATTGTTCCCGAAACGGGAGCGCGTGCAGGGAGAGCGGTTCTTCCTGCTTCTGGCAATTTTCATTGGCATATTTTCTGGACTGGCGGTTGTTTGTTTCCGCATAGCTATTGAATACGTTCGGATCACGCTGCTTGGACCGTCGCTCTCGCCACCTTATCCGCGCATTCTGCTTGCCCCGGCTCTGACAGGACTGCTTGTCGCCGTGCTCGTGATTTTCTTGTTTCCAAAGGTTCGCGGCAGCGGAGTCAATCAGACCAAATCGGCGCTATACATCTTTGATGGATACATCCCCTTTCGGACCGCGATCGGGAAATTCATTTGTTCCGGAATTGCCATTGGATCGGGACAGTCTCTCGGCCCCGAAGACCCGTCTTTGCAAATCGGCGCTTCGATCGCCTCGGCTTTAGGCAGAAGGCTTCGGCTTACGCGTGAACGTTTGCGGCTCATCGCGCCCATCGGAGCCGCTGCCGGACTTTCCGCGGCTTTCAACTCACCGATCTCCGCGATTCTTTTCGTAATCGAAGAGGTCATCGGTCGATGGAGCGCCGGCATCTTCGGCGCCGTAGTGCTCTCGGCGATTTCCAGCGTCGTGGTCACGCGATATTTTCTCGGCTCCCAACCGCTTTTCCGCATTCCAGCAGTGCAATTCACTGCTCCGTCAGAACTGCTCGCGTACGCGGCCCTGGGTATTGTTGGGGCATTTGCGTCCATTGTCTTCAGCAAGGCGATTGAGATTTTGCGTCCGCGCATGAAGGCGCTGCCGCGCTGGACGCAATTCCTGCAGCCTGCGATCGCCGGGCTGATTATCGGAGCGATTGGCTGGGCAGGCCGTCCGGAGGTGATGGGTGCAGGCTATGAGTTCATCGATCGCGCCATGCACAATCAGTTCACATGGCAGGTCCTTGGAATCCTCGCCGGCCTGAAGATTCTTACCACCGTTCTCTCCTTCGCCAGCGGCACGCCCGGTGGAATGTTTGCGCCGACACTTTTCATCGGAGCCATGCTCGGTGGCGCTGTAGGCGGAGTCGAGCGCCTGCTCTTTCCACATCTGGTCACTGGATCAATCGGGACCTATGCGTTAGTTGGCATGGGCGTGCTCTTCGCTGGATTCCTGCGCGTGCCCATGACGTCGGTGTTCATGGTGCTTGAAGTAAGCGGGAATTATTCCATCATCGTGCCGGTGATTCTCGCCAACACCATCGCCTATCTGATTTCTCGAAGCCTGCAGCCGGTGGGAATCTTCGATTTGCTCAGCCGGCAGGACGGCCTTGACTTGCCCTCGATGGAAGAAGAGCGCGAGGAACGGGTGCTACGCGTCGAAGATGCCATGCATCCCGTGAATGTTCCCATTTTGGAATCACAGAATATCGTCGAAGATGCACTGGCATCCGCTCAGAAAAATGGGGCCAAACAGGTCCTGGTTCATGATCCACCGTTTGGCTGGTCGAGCGTCGACGCCTCCGCTCTGCAGGAGCTTGTCAACAAAGGTGAAGGCACGCGGACGCTGGCGCACAGTCTTCCCGAAACGCGAATGCCGCCCGTTTATCCCGACAACCGTCTGGAAGTTGCGCTACGCCACGCCCATCACTGGCCCTTCCTGGCCGTCATGCATCGCGCCGATCCAAGACAGCTTGTAGGTCTAGTGTCCATGCATGACATTCTTGAAACTCTCGGCCATTAGTCCCTGCGCGCGCTCACGCAAACAGACTGAAAGCGTCCAAAGCAGCATGAAAAACATTTGCAGTGTAGCTCTCGTGTCCATGCTGAGCTTTTGTGCTCATGCTCAGCAAACTTTTGATCAGCACCACGAAGGAGTCGTTCAGCGCGGCGATCAGGTGATGGGCTTCTCGGATGAGAAAACCATTCATCATTTCCGACTCACTCCAGACGGCGGAACAATCGAGGCGCTCGCAACCGATCCGTCCGACGCAACCAGCCGCGAGCAGATCCGCGCCCATCTCGAGCACATCGCCGAGATGTTCCATAACGGGAACTTCAACGCGCCGATGTTGATTCACGCCCAGACGCCTCCCGGCGTGCCAACCATGAAAAAATTGCGCAAAGATATCCGATACAACGTGCAAGAGACGCCGAGTGGAGCCCGGGTAAAAGTTTCCAGCCGCAATCCGCAGGCGATTGCGGCTATCCACGAGTTCCTGAAGTTCCAGATCCAGGATCATCAGACCGGCGATCCGCTGACGACTGATGACGCAAAGTAACCTTCGAATCAGCTCCGGTTCTGCAGATTGCTTGAAATAGATTGAGCCTCTCGTGCTGCGAAGAATATCGTGGAATTTGTTTGAGACGGCATGACTTCGCCTGGATTTATTCATGAATCCGAAATTCTTAGAGGCCTGTCATCCTGAGTCTGCCGTAGGCGGACGAAGGACCTCCCGCACTGTCTCGGTTTTTACTCACCGTCAGCGCGGCTCCTCCACCAGCAATCCCGGCGTCGTCGGCCGAAGAGCCTCGCGACTGCGTTTCAGGCGGAAGCATTCCGGGAGATCCTTCGTCCGCCTACGGCCGACTCAGGATGACAGAATTTACACAGACGCAATATCGCTTGTAGTTCTCAACCGAAGCAAAGGTACGTGTATCCATGCGGTCGATGTAGATGGTGCCGTTCAGGTGATCGATCTCGTGCTGGAGGATTCGCGAATACCATCCAGACGCGCGGATCGTGCGCGGCCTCGCCTGCTCGTCGAGACATTCCACGACGACGTCACGCGAGCGTGACACTGATCCCATGAATCCAGCGAGACTCAGGCATCCCTCAAAAAACTCGACTTTTTGCTCGCCGTAAGAGACGATTCGCGGATTGATGATGACGTGGAATGGCACCGGCGTTCGCTCCCGTGCAGCAACTTCCTCCGGCGGAAGATCGCGGGAATACTCGGCGAGATCTTCGATGATCGCGAGCTGAATTCCTTCACCGATCTGCGGAGCAGCGAGCCCTACGCCGGGCGCATCGCGCAATGTCTCGTGCATAAGGGTGATCAGTCCTTGAGTTGGATCGGACAGAATTTCTTCGCGCGAAAGCTCGCGCGCTCTCTCGCGCAGCACGGGTTCGCCTACCTG
>DATEMI010000627.1:0-2762 GCA_035275665.1 Terriglobales bacterium
AGATTAAATCGCTGGTAAAAGAAGCCGATGTCGAGATTTATTCCATCGGATTGTTCGATAATAGTCCTGCCACTTCCGAAGAACGCTATGGGCCGTATCTACTGAACGAGATTTCCGACGTCACCGGCGGACGCATGTTCCGCGTTGACGACCCGAATGAGCTGGCAGACGTGGCCACAAAGATCGGAGTAGAGCTGCGCAACCAATATGTGCTCGGATACCGTCCAACCAATGCAGCTCGGGATGGCAAATGGCGGAAGATCAAGGTCAAGCTGGTGCCACCTAAGGGCTTGCCTCCGCTCAGTGTACATGCAAAGACTGGATACTACGCTCCAACGGAATGAGTGGCCCAAGCTAGCGGCCTTCTTCCTATTCATTTTCTGCGCAAGTTTCGTGGTTGCTCAGCAAGCCCAGCCTGCTCGTCCCTCAACCCAGCAAGCTTCCGCAGGTCAGGCTCAGCAAGCCTCGGCTTCTGGGACGTTGCCCAACGGAATCCATCGCGAGGGAACGGACAATATTCTCGTCGATGCGTCCGGGATACCGCTGGAAGACCAGTCCGGTAAGACTCTGCCAGCGACCACCGCGGAGACCGAAGCATCGATTCCCACAACACCGCCGCCAAACGTAAGCCCGAGCACGACAACGGTCCAAGGTCCAACCGAGGCGCCGAAGAAGAGCGGGGATCGCTACGTTTTCCATGCGTTATCGCAGGAAGTCGTGCTGCATGCCACGGTTGTCGATCAGCACTCGCGTCTCGTTACGAATCTGAACAAGAACGACTTCACCGTCTACGAAGACGGACAGCCCCAGGTAATCACGAATTTCAGCAAAGAGGATGTGCCGGTATCGATCGGCATGCTGATCGATAACTCCGGCTCGATGCGCGATAAACGCCAGGCAGTGAACACGGCCGCTCTTGATCTAGTAAAGGCGAGCAATCCGGATGACGAGGTCTTCGTCGTGAACTTCAGTGACGAGGCCATCATAGACACCGATCTGACGAGTGACATTTCGAAAATGCAGGAAGGCCTGCAGCAAATCGATTCGCGCGGTGGAACTGCTCTCTACGACGCCGTAGTCGCATCAGCCGACTATCTGGCAAAGAAAGGTCGCAGAGAAAAGAAAGTTTTGCTCGTGGTCACCGACGGCGAAGACAACGCCAGCACCGACACCCTCGAACAGGCTGTGCGTCGCGTGCAGGACGACAACGGCCCCATGATCTACACCATCGGTATTCTCGGTGGGGAGCACGAGAAGCGCGCAAAACGTGCTTTGGAGCAACTGGCTATCAACACAGGCGGCGTGGCCTTCTTCCCAAAAGATCTGGGCGAAGTCGATCAGATCGCCCGCGCTGTAGCTCGCGACATTCGCAGCCAATACTCGATTTACTACCGTCCAACCCGTCCACAGGAGCAGGGCGGCTTCCGGCAGGTTAAGGTCGACGCCCATGCTCCCGGCTATGGACGCCTTCAAGTCCGCACACGCGCTGGCTACTACGCGAATCCCCAGCAGCGCGCCTCGAAATAATCAGGTGATCGGACGATCAGGTCATCAGGTGAAGTGAAAACTAAAAAATACCGACGCGGATTTTCCCCCTCTGGTTTTTGTTTTCACTTCACCCGATGGATCGATCACCCGATAGCCCGATTCCTCCTTGCGCTAAGATGGAATCTGGATGAGCATCACTGAGGCCTTTCGTCTGCGCGTCGCCGAAGACATTACAGAGCTCGTTGGCGAAACCCCCATGCTGCATCTTCGGCGCATCGTCCTCTCCGGCAGCGCCGACATCTACGCCAAACTCGAATACCTGAATCCGGGTGGCAGTGTGAAAGACCGCGCGGCTATCGGCATGATCAGCCGCGCCGAACGCGAAGGTAAACTGCGCAAAGGCAGCACCATCATTGAAGCGACGGCAGGAAATACCGGCATTGGCCTGTCGCTGATCGGAGTGAACAAAGGTTATCGCGTAATCGTTGTAGTCCCAGAGCGGTTCTCGGAAGAGAAAGTTAAAGTAATGGGAGCCCTGGGAGCCGAAGTAATCCGCACTCCCGATTCTGAAGGCATGCAGGGAGCCATCGCCAAGGCTCGCGAGATCGCAGCCGGAATTCCCAACTCATTTATCGCTCTTCAATTCGAAAACCCGGCCAATCCTGAATTCCATTATGAAACTACTGCCCATGAGATCTATGAGCAGATGCAAGGACGTCTTGACGCTCTCTGTATTGGCATCGGAACCGGTGGAACGTTTTCCGGCGTAGCGCGGTTCCTGAAACAAAAGAATCCCAAGATCCTCACCGTCGCCGTGGAGACGCAAGGCTCAGTGCTACAAGGCGGCCCGGCGGGCCAGCATAAGGTTGAAGGCATCGGCGTGAGCTTCGTTCCGAAGACGTTCAACCGCGAGTACTGCGACGAAATCATCATGGTCTCCGACGACGATGCATTCAACACGGTTCGCGACCTGGCGCGTAAAGAAGGCGTATTAGGCGGCTCGAGCGCGGGAGCAAACGTCTGGGCAGCGATTCAAATTGCGAGGCGCTTGGGCTCCGGGAAACGCGTGGTCACGGTCATCCCCGATGCGGCTGAGCGATACCTTTCCAAAAACATCTTCGGAGGCGGTGCCTGATGCGGTCTTTCATCCTTTGTCTATTCTTCGTGGCCTGGAGCTTGGTGGTTGCGCATCCTAGTCTCAAACTTGATGGCAGTACTTCTAAGACCGTAGACGAGCTGAAACAGTTGGGAAAAGCGGTTGTGCCACCGAAACC
>DATEMI010000628.1:0-3952 GCA_035275665.1 Terriglobales bacterium
TGGTCATCCGCTGCGTCTTTGCCGCTGCGCCTGGAACTGCGAGATTGAACGTGACTGGCGTCGGTGCGAGAACGAGATTCTCGAACTGATCGAAGACGAATGCAGTGCCGGCGATCACCTTCGGCTGCCCGACAGGCACGCGCGAAGGCCGAGCCAAAAAGTTGATCTTCTCCGGCGCGGCAGGAGCAACATAGAGCTGCTTTGTGCTGTCGCCGTCGCTGCTCTTGACGACTACTTCGTAGAAGCCCGACTTGCGCAGTTGCTCGCCTTTGATCTCGACATCGCTGCCCAGCTTGATGTCGCGCTTGATCGCAGTGCCTGGTCCGACGACATACAGCGTGGCGTCGCCGCTGCCCGTTGTGGCAATGGTCGTGTTTTGTCCAGCCACTGCTTTGTCAGGCAGGCGCAGATCCGCTGCCCATGCTCCGATTGCGACAATCATCAGAGTTGCAAGAAATAATCGCTTCATCCTGATACTCACCTATGCGCTCGGATGATCCATCGAGTAGTGGTTCACCACGACACGATAGCTGTGGACACTGGGCGCGATGTCGTCGTTAATGCTGACCGCGAATGGAACTGGAGTCTGCGGACGCAGTGCTTGATCGACATACCCGTCGGAGACCCAGATTACATGTCCTTGCGAGTCGTAGTAGGTCGCGAGCACCTGCGGGATGTTCACTAGTTCCCCGCTTTGATTTACGAGTTCGCCCTGCAGGACTGAGTGTCCCGAATCGGTCTTCGCGATCTGCTGATGCATCACGCCTATCACGGGATCAGCCGACGCAGGCACCAGAATCGAAGTTGGATTCAGCGTGACCTTTTTCACCTGGTTGAGATGTACGCCGTCGAAGTCGATGCGGAATGGCGTGACTTCCTTAGGCAGAAGGACGTGCGAGATCTTGTCGAAACTGGTTTCCTCGCCAAGCTGCTCGCCGTCTTTGCCGATGAGAATGCCTTCGACATCGACGTAGCCGGGAACTGTGTCTTCATTGACCAATTCACCGAGGATGATGACTTTGCCCTCACGCTCGACGGCATTCATTGAGGTGATGCGCACATGCGGACTCTCGACGTTCTGAGCGCCCCACTCGTTGTCTTCCGAGTCGCTGTGGATGATGTCCCAGCGCAGGTAGTTCACGGGAATCACTTGTGGAGGCAAGTTCGGAACGTGCCGCTTTGGCCACACGATCTGCCATGTGCCGTTATCGTTCATCAGCTTGAGATCGCGATTCTCGTGCAGCGCTCCGACCGCCGTGGCCCAGTCGAGACTCGCACGCACAATGGTCTGGTTGTCGTTGTGGGCGATGACACGCGGCTCAACGTTCTGCAAGTGCGAAAGCGTCTTGAGGCTGCCGTCGCGTCCGGCAATGTCGTGGTACATGGTGTTGAAATCGACATTGCTGGATGGCGAAATGAGCGCGTAAGCACCGCGATAGTCGTCGATCTTCACGTGATCGTAGAATGCCTGTACTGTGCCTTCCGGCGAGTTCGTGCGTTCTTTTTCTTTTGCCGGAGCCGTACCGATAGCGACCAGCGCCCCGGTAATGACGATCATGATGATTGCGAACAGGCGACCCATTACTGTGCCTCCCTCAGTACCACCGGCTCCGCAGCAGCGGTGGCCGGGAAGTCGATGGTTTCAGCGATGCGCTTTCGTTCTGGGAACAGAATCAGCAGGGCCAGAGCGAACACCACGGTCCCAAGGGGAAGCGTGCCCCACAGGATGTCTTGGAATTCGGTGGGCACAGCCCCGGGAGGAGGAGTGATCTTGTGCGCTGGCGGCACGTCTTCTTTCGTCCACAGAGTGACGTTGCCGTTGTCGTAGATCTCGGCTTCCCGCCATCCCGCGAAAGCAAGCAGAGGCTCGTAATAGCGATCGCGAACGAAGATGTACTTCAATCCATAGTGGTCGGCGTGCTTCAACATCGCGCGCAGAGCTTCCATGCCATGGCGGAAGTACTTGGAGTTAGTGAGCTGCGCCGCTCCGCCTTCCATCAATTCGGGCAACAAACGCGCAGAGTTGTAGTCCCCATCAACCGAGCTCGCGTTGGCCAGTACACCCACGCGCGCCAGCTGCGTTCCGAATCCGAGGGTGATGTAGCGATATTTGGCATGGTCATCCCGATTCAGGAAATTCACCGTTTCATCGATGCTGAACGCATTTGACTGAATGGGATTTGCATGCAGCCACGCCAGCGCCCCTGCTCCTGAGAGCACAGCGGCAAGTGCCAGTGCCGCCACTGCTTTTCCGCGAAAGCGCTCAATCAGCCAGTCGGCGATGATTCCCGCGAATGGCAGCGCCATCAGCGTGGCCCAATAGGTGAAGCGCTCGTAGGTCAGAACCTCCCAAATGCGGGTGCCGAAAACTATTTTGGGCAGCGGCGTTGTGCCGCCAAGCCCGATCATCGCCGTGAACCACCAGCCCAGGAACAGCGGACGCAGGCGGCGGTCAGTCGCTCCGCGCCAGAAGATGAACGGAATCGCAAGAAGCAGCGCGCCAGTAGGGATGATGAAAAAGTTCATTCCCTGGAGAGGCTCAAGAATGTAATTGGCGCGGCTCTCGTGATAAATCGGGGCCTGCTTGATCGGGTTGTGCCACAGTTCTACCCAGTACGGGTAAAGAACTGCGAGGACGCCGACAATTGCCAGCCCGGCGAAGATCGCTGTACGAACGGCGATTCCTTTCGCCGTAGCATCAGCCCGATCTTCACGGTGATCGATAAATGCCAACCAGATAATCGGCAGCGCAAAGAACGGCGTCGCAAAGATCATGCTCACGTGGTGGCCTGCGCAACCAACAAGGAAGATTGCAATCCCTTTCCAGAACGCCAGACCGCTGCCTTCACGAACCCACACGTAGAAGAACGGCAGTGAATTGAGCAGCATCACTGATGCGAAGGTCGTATTGATCTGTCCCGATTGATAGACCATTTGGACCAGCGATCCCAGGAAGATGCTTCCGATCGCGGCATAGAGAGCAGCTCGATCATTTACCCACAGACGCGCATACCGATAAACACCGATCGGGAGCAGCAGAATCACGATCGCCTGCACGATGGTATAGGCGAAGGTCAGTCCTACGATGTGCGAGAACAGCGCGATCAACTGATGGACCAGCGGCGGGTACGTCGTCTGCGAAAAGCCTGCGAACCACTTCTCATTCCACGGATTGAACCAATGATGAGCGTAATGGTCGGCAAAGAACATGTGCGTGTTGGCGTCGAAGGATCCCGCTTGCAACTGGAATAAGAGCAGCGGCGCATGCGCTGCGAGAGCAAGCAGCAGCAGCCATCCGTAAACCGGCACACGCTTGGAGGTAGAAGAAAAGCTGGTGGAACTCAAATACAAGGGACGCCTCCGGGAGAGTGCTTACAGGGTAGGTTTGGATTCCATTTCGGCAGCTTTGGTTTTCCCGCAGCTCTGGTCGCGCTTCGCGCGGCTATCGGCTTTCGGCCAAGGAACTTTTTTGCAGCATTCAGCCGCACGGTCTGATCGCCTGCACTGTCTTATATGTGTGCTCCGCCGTGATTTTCACGCGGAAATCGCTGTTGGCGGAAGGCCGACAGCCGAATGCCCGATCGCCGTTTTTTAGCTAACTCTTAGACACTCTGCTTGCATCCAAGCTGTTTGTCGGCAGAGCTGCTGCTGAAGGGGCTGTCGCTCCCGCGTGCAGATCTGCTGTTCAATCCGCACGCGATCTTGAACCATAGTTCACCCCAGCAGATGATGAAGAGCAGTTCGGAAAAAAAAGATTTCGCGCCCCTCGCACTGGCCTGGAAAACCGTTTTCGTGGTTGTTGCGCTCGCCACTGCGTCTTGTCTGGCGCAAACCTTCGAGATCGGCGGACAAAGCCAGCCCACGCAGCAGAGCGCGCCCACACCCAAGAAAGGAAAGAGCCGCTCCGCAGCCGCTGCTGGTAACAATGCCTTTCAGAACCAATCAGCAGAGC